>CAYSMT010000150.1:0-6597 GCA_964432135.1 uncultured Acidobacteriota bacterium | reverse complement strand
CCAATGACGGTAGGACTCAACTAAAAACGTCTCCGGAATTCCCGGGGCGGTTCAGAGTGTACAATCTAACTAACGCGTCAACCTGTCGACCCGCCCGGTCACGGGCCTTGCATCCGCAAGTCCCGCGCCCGTTCGTCCCGCAGATTGCGCGTGGCGTTATGCCGGCAAAGTGACGGAGAATGGATTGCGAGCCGGCGTTCCCCGGAGGGGAACGTGAGCTTTCGCGCATCGGTCCTGTTTCTATTTATACCACTCGCATATGGAGTCGGCTGAAGAATGCCGTGACAGCGCATCCTCGCGCGATGTCGAGGTGCTGGGGCTCTGAACGCGCTATGCTGGGGTATCCAAGGAGCTGAGATGAAGTCATCGCCTGAGGGTCGCCGTCCGAAGCGTCGTTGGCTGTATCTTCTCGGGGCCGTCGTCGTGGTGTTGATCGCGGCGGTCTTGGCTGCGCCGCTGGCGCTCGATCCCGAGCGCTATCGCAGCCGGATCGAAGAGCTGCTCGAGGAGCAGACTGGTTGGGAGGCCGAGCTGGGCGAGATCGATCTCTCCGTGCTTGGCGGCCTGGCGCTGCGCATCAGTCCGGCCAGCTTGCGGGCGCCCGGGGACAGCTCCTCGATCGAGATCGGGACGATCTCTCTCAACGCTCGCTGGATGCCCTTGCTCCACGGCGAGCTCGAGATCACGCGCATCGAGCTGCGGGAACCTCGGGTTCGGATCGTGCGCGAGACGGTCGAGGGAGGCTGGGTTGTGCCCGCCATGGCCATGGGCAACGAACAAGCGCCGCAAAGCTCCGCTCCGACCGGCGGCGAGTCCGGTCAAGCCGGTGAGGACAAGGCCGCGAATACGGGCGAAAAGACCCCAGCTTCCGAGGGAACCAGCCCACTGCGCATCGGTCTGCTGCGCATCGCGAAAGGTTCCATCGTGGTTGACGACCGCAGCGGAGCTTCGCCGCTGACTGTCGGTCTTGAAGAGCTCGACCTCGATCTGCACCCGGAGACCGGCGCCTTCGATGGCGAGGCCGCGCTCGCCGATCAACTCGGCCAGCTCCGCGTCGAGGGACGACTCGGCGAGAAGACCACCATCGAGCTCGAGGAGGTCAAAACCGACCTTCTCGCGCGCCTCCTCGGCGAGGATGTCATCCATCGCGGAGGAACGATCTCCGGCACGGTCGAGGCCCTCGGCTCGGGAAGCTTCTCGGGCAAGCTCACCTTCCACCAGCTTTCCCTGCTCGCGGGCGCTCGCCCGCTGGGAAGCTCCAGCGCGCGCTGGCGCGCCCACGGCGCCGGCGAAAGTTGGACCCTCGACGAGCTTGAGCTTGACCTGGCGGGTCTTCCTGTCACCGGCCAAGGCGAGCTGACACCGGCCCTCGCGCTGACGCTGAAAGTCGAGAAGGCGCCCATTGAGGCGCTGCTCGGCGTCAGCGATGCCGTCGTACCCCTTCCCTTCGTGGTCGAGGGGCCGGGGCAGATCACGACGACCCTCGAGCTGGAGCAGCCTCCCGGCGGCACACTCACCTACACCGCTACGGGAACGGTCTCCGCAGCCAAACTGCGCGCCGCCGACATGCTGCCCGAAACGCAAGATCTCGCCACCCATTTCGCCATCAACCGGGCCGGTGAACTGCGCGTGGGGCTCGACGAAGGTCAGGCCGCCGGAGGCCTGCTACGCGGCCAGTTGACTGTCGCCCCCGTCGCACCTCCCGGAAAACTGAGCTTCCAGGGGCGCTTGAGCGGGGCCATCCTCGGTGGCCTGCTGGCGCCGGTGGTCGGCCCGAAGGCCGGCTCCGTTGCCGGCGCGACTGACCTCGAGGCCTCTGTCACGGTCGACCTGACAGCGGAGGAGATCACGCCGACCGAGCTGGGTGGCGCCGTCGACTTGCGTGCAAAAGACCTTGCCCTGGCCGGGTGGGACCTTGAAGGGGCCATCGAGAAAAAGATCAGCGAGAAGCTCGCTAAGCTCGGGGCGTTGCACAAGCTTCTCGGGGGCAAGACCAAGGATGAGAAAACCAACGCTCCGGCCAAAGACACCGCGCTGCTCGATAGCTTCGCCGCGCAGATCACCCTCGAGCGCCTGCCTTGGCAGCTCGAGAAGGTCCAACTGCGCAGCGGCGACGTCTCTGCGGAAGGCAGCGGGAGCTTCGATCCCGCCGCCGGCACGGTAGAGCTGGTGCTGCGCGCCCACTTCGACGCGAAAAAGAGCGCCGCGCTCGTCAAGCGCAGCGCCTCGCTCAAGCTCCTGCTCGACCGTCAGGGTCGCCTGAGCGTCCCCATCGAAATCTCGGGTCCCTTCACCGGCCCTTCGATCTCCGTCGAGATCGGCGAGCTGACCAAGAGTGAAAGCACCCGCGACGCCGCAAAGGAACTCTTGCGCGGGCTGCTCAAAAAGAGAAAGAAGAAAAAGTAACTCCCGGTCCGCCGTGGCCCTGACAACCCACCCTCAGAAATAAGAAACGCACCGCAAGGAGTCCTAGCGGAAACAGGCGCAGATACGGAGGTCGGCCCCGGCGTCGGATCGTTCCAAGCGCCGGGGCCTGTCGCTGCTCCGTCCGGGGGAGTCAAGGACGGTTAGGTGTGGTTTTTTCAAAGCGAAGCTCTCCGCTAATCGCGATCGCCTGATCGTCATAGCGCAGCTCCAAGACGACGCTATCGATGCCTTTGAACAAGCGCGCCACGCTCTCGACAGGCCCGAGCGTGTCGCCCTTGACACCCGCAAGCTGCCGGCCGAGGGCAAGGGCAACGGTGGCGAGTTCTCCCGCGAAGCTCCACCTCATACCCTCGGCACGGCGCGCGAAGAGGTGATCAAAGCGCTGCCCTGGCGCGGCCGAAGCTCTGACGATCAGGGCCTCGAAGAGGACTCGGCCGTCGACGATGTCGCGGGTCGCATAGATGCTCCCGATGCCTTCGAGATCAAGCGCACCGAGCCAAGCGAGCACGCCCGGCGATGTCATCGGCCGCTCAGAAGCCCAACTACGCAACCAACGCCGCAACCCCGGGATATCCACACGAAGGCGCACGAGGGGAACGCGCTCAAGATGCCAGGGCCATTGAGTGAGGTCGAAGCGCGGATCGCTGAGCGTCGCCGCGTCGCGCAACAGGCCCAGCGAGAACAGGCGGCCATGCTCTCCTGGCATCCCCGCCAAGAGCACGTCCGAGCCGATGCCATGGGGAATCAACGAAGGATCGAGGGCGAAATGCTCGGCCATCGAGGCGAAGAAGTCTGCGAGACCCGGGATGGCCTCCACTTCGGACCAACGCGCCTCGACGCCGCTCAGGCGCGCAAGGACGAGAGGCCCCGCGCCTTCGGAGGCCGTCACCTGGCCAGATTCCGCTGCCATGGCGACGTCACCACCAAAAATCAGTGAGACGATCAGGACGATCAACGAGGTGAGAGTTGCCCATCTATTCCGCATGTCATGTTCCTCCTCTCACACGCGACCCGCCGGTGACTCCCCCGAGTGCCGGCCTAAGCGACCTTGTTCATGAGCCCTTCTCGGATGCGGAGTCTTCGCCCTCGCCGGTCACCTCCTTGAGCCCACGACCGAAAGAGGTCAGCCCACCCAGCGCACCGAGCCCCATCGTCTCGACAGCCGAGGAGGGCACGATGACCATCGAGCCCTTCTTGCGTAGGCCCTCAAAGACCATGTTCATCGCGCGCAGGTGCAGTGCGACCGGGTTGTCGTGGTAGTGCTTGGATGCCGTCGCAAACTTCTCCGCGATCTCGGTCTCGGCCGTGCCGAGGATGATGCGGCTCTGCCGCTCCCGCTCGGCCTGCGCTTGGCGTGACATCGCGTCCTCGAGCCCCTTGGGGATGATGATGTCGCGAATCTCCACGGCCTGCGTCGTAATGCCCCAGGCGCTCGTCTTGTCGTCAAGCACCTTCTGGATCTCGTGGCCGAGCCGATCTCTTTCCGAAAGTAAGTTGGCCAGGTCGTTGCGCCCGATGGCGTTGCGCAGAGCCGTCTGGGCGGAGAGCACGACGGCTTCCTCGAAGTCCTCAACCTCCAGAACGGCCTTCTGCGCGTCCCAAACCAGCCAAAACGCGATGGCGTCCACGTTGACGGGGACGGTGTCAGCGGTCAGCGTTGTCTCGGCATGGAAATCGGAGACACGGATGCGTTGATCGACGAACTGGGCAACCTTGTCGACGATCGGGATCACGAAGAAGAGCCCCGACCTCCGGAGGGCACGAAACTTGCCGAAACGCAGCATCACCGCCCGCTCCCACTGGTAGGCCATCTGGACGGAGGGTGCGAGAAGCGAGGCGAGGATCGCCGCCGTGAGCAGAATCTCCGACTCGGGTCGAACCCCCAGATAAATCACCAGCGCGTCCGCGGTACCGAAGAAGACGACGGCCTCCCAGACCTGAGTCGTGCGGTACAAAGCGACGAGCAGTAGCGCGGAGCCCAAGACAAGCAGAACCGACCGCACGCTGAACTCATGGATCAACAAGTGAGCAACCAACCCCGCAACGAAGATGCCGACGAGCAGCAAAGCGTTGAGCGGTGCGAAGCGGAAATCAGCCCGGAGTGATGTCGCAAACTTCTCCAGGCTGAGCCCCTTGAGCCTTCCACGACCTTGGGACGATTCTTTGACCAAGCGACTCATGACGACACCTCCTGTCGCTGGCGCAAGCCCTCGAAGACCTCCTCGGCGGTCAAGCCGAAGTCCGATGCCCGCGCCAGCAGTTCCATGAGGAGCTGATCGAGCATCCGCGCCTTCTCGGCCTCGTCGATCTCCAGCCGTTTCTGGCCCACGAAGGTGCCGGAGCCCTGCTGCGTCTCGAGAACGCCCTCGATCTCGAGCTCGCGATAGGCGCGGATGACCGTGTTCGGATTGATCGAGAGCTCGACGGCAAGTTGCCGGACCGTGGGAAGCTGTTCGCCCGAGCCGAGCCGACCCTGGGCGATCCACGACTTCACCTGCTCGATGATTTGTCGGTAGAAAGGAACACCGCTTCGTTTGTCGATGCGAAATTCCACGACCCGTCTCCTCGAATAAAAGCTCTAGATAACCAGTGTTCCAGTTAACTAGTACACTCAAACAACAAACAAGTCAAGACGCATCAATAACTCGGCCCGCAACCACAGATTATCCTGGGACTTAAACCCTCAATTTTTATGCTTTTCTCTCGGGCCGCGCTCTGACGAATCCAGGATGGAGGCCGAGGGAAGATGGTCGAGATCGACGTTACCTCCGGAGAGGATGACCCCGATCCGCCGGCCTGCGTAGCGCCCCGGGTGAGCGAGCAGCACCGCGAGCGGCAACGCGGAAGAGGGCTCGATCAAGAGCTTGGCCCGCTCCCAGCACAGCCGCATAGCACGCACGATCAGCTCTTCGCCCGCCGTGAGGATCTCATCGACGTGACGCTGGATGATCGGAAAGTTGCGCTCACCGAGAGAGGTCAGCAGGCCATCAGCTATCGTGTGCGGCGCAACGGAAGGCATGATTCGCCCTGCTGCCAACGAGCAGCGGGCGTCGTCGGCACCCTGAGGCTCCGCTCCGACGACCCGCGCACGGGGCAGCAAGCCGTGAGTGGCCAATGCCGTACCCGCAAGCAACCCACCTCCCCCGACGGGAGCCATGACGAGATCGAGTTCATCGACCTCCTCGATCAGTTCGAGAGCCGCGCTGCCTTGGCCAGCGATGATGCGCTCGTCATCGTAGGGGTGGACGAAGTGCGCTCCCGTCTCACGCACCACGGCCTCGAGGGTCTCCTCCCGCGCCGCGAGGAGTGGCTCACAATCGATGATGCGCGCACCGTAGCCAGCAACGGCCGCACGCTTAGGGGCTTTGGCGTTGCGCGGCATGACCACCTGGACCGAAATGCCGCGCAAGCGAGCGGCCAGGGCGAGCGCCTGAGCATGGTTGCCCGAGGAGTGCGTCGCAACGCCTCGCGCGGCCTCGGTGTCGCTGAGCGAGAAGACGGCGTTGCTCGCGCCTCGAAACTTGAAGGCGCCGGTCTTCTGAAAGTTCTCACATTTAAAAAAAAGGCGTGCGCCAACCAGCTCATCGAGCTGCGCACAGCTCATCACCGGCGTGCGGTGCACATGGGGTGCCATACGCTCAGCCGCCTCACGAAGCGTTGCGAGGCCCAACAACTCTGAATCGTGGCCCACCTCATCGCTCCTTATACGTGTTGGGTAGACCATTGTAGCGACGCGACCGCCCTTGAGCGGCTCAGCAGATGACTTCGTCCCGGTGCAGGCCGCCTTCTCTACCGCAAGTGCACGCTGGTTCCAAGCGAGAGCCCCTTCATGGACGACCCGCGACGCGACAACAGGACGACAGGCCCATTCGGCCCGTCGAGCGGTCTGCGTACAGCCCCACAAAGACCTATCCTGTATGCCCGTGTACATTTTGCGCACCCACAAGTCCTTCCCGATAGGAGATGGCGAGATCATGACGGAGCGTGGCCATTCGAAATCCTTTCCTTCCCGCTGGCTCTTGGGGCTGGCCCTCGTTGCGATGCTGGGCCCGGCCATCCTACTGGCCGAGGTGAACCCCCATCCCGGCATGCTGCGAGACCCGGATGTCAGCGCCCAGCAGATTGTCTTCAGCTACGCAGATGATCTCTGGCTCGTTTCTAGAGACGGCG
>CAYSMT010000149.1:0-6675 GCA_964432135.1 uncultured Acidobacteriota bacterium | reverse complement strand
GGATGTGCGTGCGTTTCTCGAGGCTGGCCTCGGTTCGGAGAAAAACACCTTGCGTTTCGAGGCGGCCTCCTACTTGACGGCCGCCAAGTGCACGCCCGAAGTGAGATCTCTCTTGGCCAAGGCGCTGGAAGATCCCAAGGCAAAGGTCGTTCGGGCCGCATTGGAGGGGTTGCGAGGCCATGCGACGGTCGCCGAGCTACCGGCGCTCCAGAGCGTGTGGGACCGTTTCAACGAGACGATGGAGGGTGCCGGTTATGATGCCGCGATCCAGACCGTCGTCGTTGTGTCCAAGATCGCGGGGCCCGAGGCAGATGCCTTTCTTATCGCTGCGGTTGACAACAAGAACTGGGGGCACGCCATGCAGGCCAGCCTCGGTATTCTTGAGCGCTACGGCCAGCCCGTTCCCATCGACCTCGGGGAGGAGTGAGCCTGGAGCCGAGGCCGCGCCGGATCGATTCCACTGTGTTGCGGAGAGCGGGCGCTCTTTCCCGGGGGAGTTCACGCTGCGCGTGTGAGCTTCCTCGGGTGGGTTTTGCGTTATTACCGTGTCTCCTCTCCGGGTGATAGAATTCCTGTCCACGGCACCGGCATGAGCCGGAACCGATATCAAGGAGCCAGCACAAACATGGATCAGGCCACGCGCCGCATCGTCCTTGAGGCCGTCAAGAGCGCGATCATTACCGAGCTGCGCGGTGAGGAGATCTACCAGGCCGCCACCGAGCGGGCCAGCGATCCCGCCGCCAAACAGATGTTCGAGAGCCTCGCCATCGACGAGCGCCAACACAAGGCCTTCCTGGAGTCGAACTTCAAGAGCCTGCTCGAGGACGGCACGTGGGCGGTTCCCGTCAGCATCGAGGCTTTGACACCGCTCGACCAGACAGTGGTCATCACGCCAGAGTTCCTCGCTCGGGTCAAGGGTGGCGCCTTCGAGATGGCGGTCATCGCCGCGGGTTGCGAGCTCGAGCGCTCGGCGATCGAGTTCTACTCGCGACAAGCTCAGGAGTGCCCGGATGAAGAATCCGCCAAAGTCTTCAGCTTCCTGGCGAACTGGGAAGAAGGGCACCTGCGTGCGCTGAGCGAGCTCGAGGAGCGTCTCAGAGATCAATATTTCTCTGACCAGGGCTTCGCCCCTTTCTAGGCGGGAGATCGTCCCCATGTCGAGCTTGTCCTGGCGCCCGTGTGGCGTACTTGTCGTGCTGGCCGTGTTCTTTCTGGGATGCGGCATTCCCGCTGGTTCTGGCCATGAGATCAACGAGGGCGCGCTCGATTCCTTCCACGCTGAGGATCTCAACGGAAAGGTATGGGACCTCGAACAAATGAAAGGTCAGGTTGTTCTCATCGACTTCTGGGCGACGTGGTGTGGGCCCTGCGTCCAAGAGCTTCCCTACCTCAAGACGGCTTACGGGCGGCATCACAGCGAGGGCTTTGAGATTATCGGTGTGAGTCTCGACGATGGGGGACGCAGCGCGTTCCGCACCTTCCTCGAACGCCAGGACATCAACTGGCCGCAGATCCACGAAGGGCTCGGCTTCGATTCATCGATTGCGCGCGCGTTCGGTGTCTCGTCGATTCCGCGCTCGTTATTGCTCGATCGCGATGGCGTCGTTCTGGCGAGGAATCTGCGTGGGCCTCGCTTGGTTAAGGCGGTGGAGCAGGCGGTCCGGAAGTGAACGCGCGGGGAGACCGCCCGCTTCTCGAGGAGCAGCGAGCTACGGTCTTCCTGCTCGACGGCAGCTACACGGTTTTTCGATCCTTCTATGCGGTGGCGCCGTTGACGGCTCCGGATGGCACGCCCACCAACGGCGTGTTCGGCTTCGTCAACCTGGTGCGCAAGCTGATCGACGAGCAGCGTCCAGACCACTTCGCCATCGCCTTCGATCTCGCTGGGCCCACCTTTCGCGATGCGCTCTTTGAGGACTACAAGGCCCAACGGAGCGAGCCGCCCAAGGAGCTCATCCCGCAGTTCGGGCTCGCTCTGCGCGCCGCCGAGCTGATGGGTTGGCCGGTCCTTACGGCCGAGGACTTCGAGGCCGATGACGTTCTCGCGAGCCTCGCCGCCGAGGCCGTCGAGAAGGGCTTTCGGGTCGTCATCGTCACGGCGGACAAAGATCTCTACCAACTCGTCTCAGAGCGGGTTCATGTGCTCAACCCGAGTAAGGGAGACCGCCTGCTTGATCCCGCCGGCGTTCGAGAGATCTTCGGTGTGCCGCCGGAACGGGTCGTCGACGTCCTTTCCCTGATGGGCGACAAGGTCGACAACGTGCCCGGCGTCCCGGGGATCGGTGAAAAGGGTGCTAAGGCTCTCGTGCTGCGCTATGGGGGGCTCTCCGAGATCCTCTCGCGGGCCCGACTCTTTCAGAAGTTGTGGGAGGCCCACGAGCGGGCGCTCGGGGCGCTGGAGGCGGGCGACGTGGAAGCCCTGGCGGAGGCGCTCAGGGAGGTGGCAGCCCCGGCTGAGACGTTGGCGCGCCTCGAAAGGGATCTCGGCGGTGAGCTCGGTGAGAATCTCGGCCGCCGCTTCGCCAACCTGGCCGAGCTTCCCGCTTGCTCCGGCGAGCTATCGTCACGCGCCCTTCGCAAGGCGCTCAAGGAGATCGAGAAGAAGACCCAGCCGAAGAGCTGGTTATCGTTGGCTCGACACGAGCGTGAGGCGCGTTTCTCGCAGGAACTGGTCGTCCTGCGGAAGGACGCCCCTGTCGCACTGGATCTGGACGCGATGGTACCCGGGCAGCCTCGGGCCGAGGAGGCCGCAGCCTTCTTTCGCCAGCTCGGTTTCCGGCGCCTATCGGCACAGATGGAAGAGCACGCGCACAAGGTATCAGCTCGGATCGGTGACCGCCTTGCAGTCCGCGTCATCGATGACGCGGCCGGTCTTTCGACTCTGGTCGAGGAAGTGCGGTCTGCGAAGGTGCTTTCCGTGGACACGGAGACAGATTCGCTCGATCCGCGGCACGCGCGCCTGGTTGGCATCTCTCTCGCCTACGATGAGGAGGGCGGTGCGTATATCTCCTGCCTCACGCCGGGGGGGCCACGTATTCTGTGGGAGGAGGCTTGGGCAGAACTCGCATCGCTCCTTGCGGATTCCAGCATTCCGAAGATCGGTCAGAATCTGAAGTTCGACCGCGCCGTGTTACGCACGGCCGGTCTCGATTTAGAGGGGATCGCCTTCGACACCCTCATCGCCGCCCAACTGCTCGAGCCAGGGCGTATCGTTTCTCACAAGCTGGACGACCTGGCGTGGCGCATCCTAGGGGAGCGGATGATCTCCTTCGAGGAGATCGCGGGAAAGGGCAAGGAGCAGCGCTCGCTTGATGAGCTTCCCGTCGAGGTCGTCGCGCGTTACGCCGTGGAGGACGCCGTCGTGGCGTTGCGCCTGGTAGGCCCGCTGCGAGAACGGCTCAAGAAGCAGGGGCTTTGGAAGCTCTTTGAGCACATCGAGCAGCCCCTGGTGCGCGTGCTCGAGAAAATGGAGGCTCGTGGGATCCGTCTGGAGTCGAACCGGCTCCAGGCGATGTCCACGGAGCTCGGGGAGGAGATCCAGCGGGTCGAAGCACAGGTCCACACACTTGCAGGGCATCCTTTCAACATCAACTCGCCCCAGCAACTGCGCATCGTACTTTTCGAGGAGCTGGGGTTGTCTCCAACGGGCCGGCGAACCCAGAAAACGCGCGCACATTCCACAGGGCAAGAGGCGATGGAGGCCCTCGCAGCCGTCCATCCTCTCCCAGCGAAGGTGCTCGACTATCGTGAGCTAACCAAGCTCAAAAGCACCTATGTTGACGCGTTACCGCGGCTCGTGGACCCGGACGACGGCCGTGTCCACACGCACTTTCACCAACTCGGCGCGGCCACGGGCCGCTTGTCTTCGTCGGATCCGAACCTCCAGAACATCCCGACCCGCAGTTCGCTGGGTCGGAAGATTCGCGAGGCCTTCGTGCCCAAGAAAGGTTGGCGCTTGGTCTCGGCAGATTACTCGCAAATGGAGCTACGGGTTCTGGCCCATCTCGCAGGAGATGAGCGACTTATTGAGGCCTTTCGAAAGGGGTTCGATGTGCACCGCTACACGGCGGCGCTCGTGCATGGCATCTCGATCGAGGAGGTCAGCGGCGAGGAGCGTTCGCGCGCCAAGGCTGTCAACTTTGGCATCGTCTATGGCATGTCGGAGTATCGGCTCGCACGCGAGCAGAACCTGAGTCGCGACGAGGCGCGGGCCTTCATCGAGGCCTACTTCGCGCGCTATCCACGAGTACGCGAGTACATTGACGCGGTGAACTCCTCCGTATGTGAGACGGGCGAAGTCCGCACGATTTTCTCTCGGGTCCGGTATTTTCCCGAACTCATCTCGGCGGAGGGCGTTTCGCGGGTCAACCGCATGCAGCGCGAAACGCTCTTGCGCCAGGCCGTGAACAGCACCGTTCAGGGGAGCGCCGCCGATATTGTCAAGCGTGCCATGGTGGCCTTGGACCAAGGTTTGGAAGAGGGAGGTTTTCGCGCGCAGCTTCTGCTGCAAGTGCATGACGAGCTGGTGCTCGAGGCGCCAGAGGAAGAACTCGGCCGACTCGAAACATTGCTGCGAGAGGTCATGGAGGGTGCGGCAGATCTCGCGGTGCCGCTGACGGTCGAGCTGCGTTTCGCCGAGAACTGGGCTGCGGCTCACTGACGGGCACTGAGGAGGTGAGCAGCCTATATTGATCCCGGTCGCGCCGCATCCCCAGCGGTGGGCCGAGAGGAAGATCCATGGACTCCAAAGCTCGCATCCTCGTCGTCGACGACGACAAAGGGATACGGGACGTCCTCCGAGGCGGTCTCGCGAGCGAGGGCTATCTCGTCGATACGGCCGAGTCGGCGGCTGTGGCGCGGGTGAAGTTCAAAGCGGGTGGTTTCGATCTCGTGCTTTGTGATATCGACATGCCAGGGGAGCCGGGCACCGAGCTCCTTCCGTGGTTGCGGCAGCAGGATCCGCTCATCGCCGTCATGATGGTTACGGGCCTCGACGATGCTGGAACGGCGGTCGATGCGATGCGCGACGGTGCTTGTGACTACCTCTGTAAGCCTTTCTCGTTGCCCGAGGTCTTCGCCCGAACCAAGCAAGCGCTCGAGAATCGAGAGAATGCAGTGAAGGTTCGCGAGCACCAGGATCGCCTCGAGCAACTTGTCGAGGTGCGTACGCAGCACCTTCGCGACGCCATCGAGCGCATCCGCAGCCTCAATGCGGATCTGAGTCACGCCTACGACAACACCCTTTCCGCGTTGATGATCGCACTCGACTACCGAGACAACGAGACCCAGGGGCATTCACTGCGGGTCGTAGCCTACACCGATCGTCTCGCCCGGGAGCTGGGGTTGGAGGAGCCCGTGCTGACGGCGATTCGTCGCGGCGCGATGCTCCACGACGTCGGCAAGATTGGTATCGCTGATAGCATTCTCCGCAAGCCGGGCCCCCTCGATGAACAAGAGCGCCAGATCATGCGACTGCATCCGCGTCTGGGCTACGACATGCTCACAGGGATCGGTTTCCTCGAACAACCCGCAGAGATCGTGCTGACACATCAGGAGAAGTGGGACGGCAGCGGTTATCCGCGCGGACTACGTCAGGAAGAGATCCCGATCGGGGCACGCATCTTCGGTGTGGCAGACACCTTCGACGCGATGACCTCCGATCGTCCCTACCGCAGCGCTTTGCCCTTCGCCAAGGTGCGCGAGGAGCTCATGGAGTTCGCGGGTGTGCAGTTCGATCCCCGGGTCGTCGAGGCCTTTCTTCGCGTGCCGGAAAGCGAGTGGTGGCTCATCCGCGATCAGGTTCAACGCGATGTCGCGGCTCGCAAGGATGCCGGGATCCCAGAGAGCCTCTTCCGGCGTGTCGCCAGCGGCGGTGTGGATGATTGAGTCGGGGGCGAGGTCACACCCCACCCCGAATCTGGTGCATCAACCGAGGAGAATCTTGGCGATCGTCTGCAACTGCATGAAGTGCGTGCCCTCGTAGATCTTGCCGATCTTCGCATCGCGGTAGAGCTTCTCGACTGGATAGTCACGGCTAAAGCCGTAGCCGCCGAAGAGCTCGATGGCCATCGAGGATGCGTGCTCCGCGGCTTCTGCGGCGAAGTACTTGCAGATCGCGGCCTCGCGAGCGAAGTTCTGGCCGGCTTCCTTGACGGCCGCCGCATTGAGTACTGTCAGACGAGCTGCCTCGATTTCAACGTCCATCCTTGCCAGCGCGAATTGCACCGCCTGGAACTTGGCGATCTCCCTCCCGAACTGCTTGCGCTCAAGACACCACTGCTTGGCATGGTCGAGCGCGCCTTGGGCGAGACCCACCATCTGGGCGCCGATGCCGATGCGGCCCTCGTTGAGTGTTTCGATGGCGACTTTGTAACCTTTGCCGACCTCACCGAGCACCTTTTCGTCGCTGACGCGGACGCCGTCGAGAACGACCTCGGTCGTGCTTGACGAGCGAATTCCGAGCTTGTTTTCGTGGCCGCCGATGCTCAGCCCATCCGTACCCTTCTCGACGATGAAGCAGGTGATGCCCTTGTAACCCTTCTCGGGGTCCGCGTTGGCGAAGACGAGGAACACTTCAGCCTCGCCACCGTTGGTGATGAAGAGCTTGTTGCCGCTGATCTTCCAGCCGTTGCCGTCTCGTTCCGCGCGGGTTCGCAGCGCGAAGGCGTCCGAGCC
>CAYSMT010000148.1:0-6683 GCA_964432135.1 uncultured Acidobacteriota bacterium | reverse complement strand
GGATCCCTAAGGTAGCCACGGGGTTGCGGGAAGGCCCGCACCGTTGAGGGCTCACCTCACAAGCCGCGCACGACCCCCGAACCTGGGCCTCAAGCCTGGACCCACTCCGGCTGCAAAAATAGACGCGCCCCCGGATGGAGGTGCGAGACACCCGGGGGCGGTACGGAGGCTGAGGAAGGAGGGCGCCCAGGGGGCGCGCTTCTCATCTCTTGTTGTGAGGATGATGCCCCAGACAAACCGGGGAGTTGTCACGAAGTCGTCATGCCCCCTCTTTTTTTTCAAGCTCGAGGCGATAACCCTTGCGATGCACCGTGAGCAGGTAACGGGGGTGCGCCGGATCCGGCTCAAGAAGCTTACGCAAGCGCAGTACGAAGTTGTCCACCGTCCGCGTCGAGGGATAAGCGTCGTAGCCCCAGACCCGATCGATGATCGTGTCCCGATCGACGGGTTCTCCCGATTTTTCGGCGAGCAGGCGCAGGATCATCGCCTCTTTCTCTCCCAGCTCGAAGCTCCCCGAGGGACCCTCTCCCCGGTAGGTCAGGAGGTTGACTTTGTTCTCACCGATGGCGATCTCGTCCGCGATGGGTCGGCTGCGCTGCCATTCCTCGCGGCGAAAGATACCCTTGATCCGCGCAAGCAGCTCCCTGAGGTTGAAGGGCTTGACGAGATAGTCATCACCCCCGAGCTCGAGGCCACGGATACGGTCTTCGTCGCGATCGCGAGCCGTGAGAAAGATGACCGGCACGCGCTCTCCCGCCCGGCGCAGGCGACGACAGAAATCGAAGCCATCCATTCCCGGAAGCATGATGTCCAGCAACACGAGGCGCACGCCACCGCGCTGCCACATATGCCACGCCTCCTCGGCGTTCTTGGACCAGACGGGCGCGTATCCCTCGAGCTCGAGGTTGATCAGCAACCCATCAGCCAGATGTGCGTCGTCCTCGACGATGAGGATGATCTCTTTCACGACGTTTTCTCCCCGGCCTCCCCGGCCTTCTCACCCTGCCCGACGGGCGTGGCGATCTGAGGAAAAAGCAGCGTGAAGCGACTGCCGCTGCCCAGTGTGCTCTCCACTTCAACGCGCCCGCCCATCGCCTCGACGTTGCGCCGAACGAGATGCAAACCAAGACCGGTGCCTCGCGTCCCGGGCTTGCGATGTGCGGCCTCACCCACCCGGTAGAAGGAGCGGAAGATCCGCCGATGCTCCCTGCGCGGAATGCCAACACCGTCATCCTCGACACTCAACAAGCAGCGCCCGCGCTCCGCACGCACGCTCACGAGCAGATGGACGCCATCCGGATTGTGACGCAGCGCATTGTCGACGAGATTTCGCACCGCAACGTGAAGATCCTCACGTTGGGCAAGGACGTGACAACCCGACGCGATCGCCGTTTCCAGCGTGGCGCCCGAGCGCTCGATGAGGGCCCGCAACGGCGCGAGCGCAACCCGGGCCTGCTCACCCAGATCAAGGGGCTCCCGAGCCGTGGGGAGCTGCGTTCCCGAACGTGAGACGGCGAGCACCTCCTCCACCATGGCGCCCAAACGTTCGATATCCTCGCGCATCCTGCCGAGAATACCCTCGCGACGGGCGGCGTCGAGCTCCGGGCGAGAAAGGGTCTCAGCGTAGAGCGAGAGGCTCGCGAGCGGTGTCTTGAACTCGTGGGTGACGCCGGTCAGCAACAGCTCGCGGGCGCGTTTGAAGCGCGTCTCGCGCACGACAGACGCCGTGACAAGACCAAGACCCGCCAGTAGGACCGCGAGGAAGAAGGTGCCCTCAGAGAGGAACATTCGCTTCCTGCGGGCCACCTCGCGCTGAACCGCGGCCTGCGCCGCTGGATTGATCGCAACATCGACGCCGTCCTCGTGCGTCTCGAAGACCAAGCCCGGGAAAGTCTCGCCGAGCATACCCTCAGGATCCTTTGCGATCTCGGAACTCACTTGCAGCAAGTAGGCCGCGTGAAGCTGGTCCGTCCGCAGGCGTTGCATGAAGTACAAGCCGTAGTTTTCACCCTCGCGGCTGAGGAAGACGACCCACCACACCGACTGCCCCACGAGCAACAAGACGAACACGGCGTAAAGGGCGATGGAGTAGCGTCGTAATCGCACGAGACCTCCCGCGACAGGATACCGAGCTCCCGCCAACGCGCACAGCCGCTAGCCGAGCCCAGCGCGTCCCCTCAGGAAAAGAGCTCAGTGACCGGTGAGGTAGATCATCGGAGCGACCGTGCACAATGAGGGCAAACGCGCCAGTCGTCCTCCACCACGGCCAGGCAGCCCGGACAAGTCACGGGTTGTCGCGCACCACAGTAGGGACAAACCCGGTAGTCCACACGAAGCGCCCGGCCGCACTCCGCGCAGGCATGACCCGGAGGCGAGGCGGCGTAGCTCGGAGGAGGCGGAGGAGGCGGAGGCGACGTACCCGGAGGCGCACCATTCCAGACGGGGCGATCAATCTGATTCCCGACGATCAGGTAGACCAACAGGCCGATGATCGAGGTGAAGAAGACGAGCAAGCCCCAGAGCAACCCGTTCTGACCCTTGCGATGGGCGTCCAGAAAGACCCACAACGCAAGGAGGATCTGCAAGGCCCAGCCGACACCAGCGAAACCCCAGAAGAAGGCGGGAAAGACATGGAACTCACCGCTTCCAAGCGGCCCACATCCGTGCAGGATGGAAGGCGTCCTAAAAAGCCACATCGAGGGCATGATGAGCCAGAGCAGCCCGATACCAACGAGGACCCAAAGCAGGATCTTCCGGTTGTCACGGGGAGGAACAGAGCTCATGGCTGAATCTCCCTTTGAGTATACGACCCACGCCGGCCGGCGCAGAGGATCGGCGTCAGCGCAATGGTGCAAAGGGTGAGATAGGCTGCAACCAGAAGGCTGGCCACGGCGGGGGCTGCATCGCTGAGCGGCGTCAACGCCAAGAGGACGCTCACTCCGCCCACGGCGCTGACCAATGCACACGAGGCCAACAACAAGGCCAGCACGGGACGCAGGGCGAGAGCTTGCCCCTGGCTGGGGGTCGCGATCACCCTACGAAGCCTTCGGTCGACTCGCCGGCTCGGCTCACTCTCCGCGATGGCGGCGAGGCCCTCGTACAACGAGCGCAGCGCCGCGGCCTCCTCGCGGCAGGCGGCACAGCGCGCGAGGTGTTCGGTACACGAGGCCTCGCGACCCTCAAGCAAGGCTTCGCGATGCTCCCGGCATCCTGCCCTAGGCGCTGTCATAGCGGATTGTCTCCCATAAGCTCCCGCAGGGCATGGACACCTCGGTGAACGAGGGCTTTAGCGGTCCCCTCCGGGGCGCGCAGTGCGACCGCGAGTTCCTTGTAGCTCAGCCCTTGTTGGTGACGCAAGAGCACCGCGAGGCGCTGACGAGGCGGCAGGCGCACGAGAGCTTCGTCCAGCGACCGGCCGGCCTCTGACGACGCCGCGCGGCGATCCGGCCCCGCCTCCGGTGAAGGTTGCAGATCGATGCGACGCACCCCCTCAGTCTCTGCAACGGGCGCATCCAGCTCCGCACCCCGCCGCACAGTGTCGTAACGAGCGCGATCGATGAGCGCATTCGAAGCGATGCGATAGATCCAGGCGCGGAAGCTGCCCCGTGCTGGATCGAAGCCATCGACACGCTCGATCACCTTCATCCAAGCCTCCTGAAACACATCGTCTGCCAGAGCCGGGTCATGCGCGGCGCGCAGCAGGTACCCGTAGAGCCTCCGGCGGTGGCGTTCATAGAGATCCGCCAGTCGCCGCCGCAAGCCGCGCTGGATCTCGCGAACGATCGCTTCATCCGACTCTTCGGCTGGCATCCAGCGGGTCTCCGTCTTTCCGATACGGCGCAGAGCCCGGAAGGGTTTCACCCCCGCTACTCGCGAAAACGCCTCTCAGAACGCCGCGAGGCGAAGACGATGATTCCAAAAGAGACCGTCAAGCCGAGCGCGGCCAACAGATAGTGAAGCGCAGAGAAGCTCTCGGGCATCAGGTCGAAACGCGTGAGCAGCACGGGACATGCGTTGTGCAGCACGTGCCAGAGCATCCCCGGGTAGATCGAACGCGTCAACACGACGAGCGTACCGAGGAGAAGACCGAGATAGGCGGTGGGAATCAGGCGGAAGAGGCTCTGGTGAAATACGCCAAACACAACAGCCGAAATCAGCACGGCGGGCAGGGGCTTCATCCGCCCGCGCAGACCATGGAGAAGCAAGCCACGAAAGGCGATCTCCTCGCAGATCCCGGGCAAGATGGCCACAAAGAGCAACAATGTTACGAGTGAGGCCTGCTCTGGCAAGATGAGCTGACTGAGCATCTCGAGCAGCTTCTCTGGCGCCGGGAAGAGCTTGTCCGACACCTGAAACACCGCGACGCCGAGCACAAAGGCCGAGGGAGCGCCAATGAGGACCGCAAGCCAAGTCAGCGGCGGTGGCGTACGCAGCGAGAGCGCTTCGACGTAGCCGAGGTCGTAGCGACGCACGAGAAGGAGCGACCCGCCAAGAAAAACGAGGACCACGTTGAAGAGAACCTGCCCACGAAGCTCTGCCAAGAACTCGAAGTTCATCGGAATGATGAGAATCAACGCCCAGGCGACGGCGTACCAGCCGGCAAGCTGCCGGGAGAAAAGCGCAACCCCACCGAGGGCTGGAGGCACGGGCATGGCCCCAGCGACGACGGCATCTTCCTTATCGAGGGTCCGCACAGCAGCCCAGACGGCGACGATCGCAGCAGCGCTGCTAAGCAAGAAGACGATAGCCAGCATCAACATGTCCGCGCGCCCAGCGAGGAGCTCTCGTACAGCCACGCTCACGTTGGCCAGCGGGACGAGCACGATCGCGGATCGCAGGTGAATTGTCGGCAGCGCTGCGGCCAGCGGTGGCAGCAGGCTGAGCAGATAGACCGGAAAGAAGAAGAGCTGCGCCTCCTTGTAGGTCTTCGCTCGACCAGAGATCAAGAGCAAGACCCCGGCCGCAAGGACGGCGACCGGAAGCACGAGCAACGCCAGCAGCAGCGCCACGCCGGGAGTCACCGCGCCGAAAAACCCCTCCGGAAGGTCGAAGAGGTCGAGGCCGACGTAGACAGCGAGGTTAAGCACTTGGCTGAGCGTGATAAATAGCGCCACGGCCAGCACGAGCAGCAGCTTGGCGAATATAATTTCGGAACGCGTGCAGGCCGTAGTCAGCAAGGTCTCGAGGCTGCCACGCTCTTTCTCGCCCGCGATGGAATCGATGGCGACGACGGAGCCTCCGGTCATGATCAGCATGACAAGGAAGAGCACGAGGAAGCGGCCGAGTCGTGCCCCGGACTCTTGGCCCACGCTCGCAATGTTCTCTTCATCGAGCGGATAGAGAGCTTCTTCCGCCAGGTCAGCGAGCAGCGCCTGACGATGCGTCTCGCGCAGCGCGAGCAGGCGCCGTTCGAGGGCTCGCTTGCCGGCACGGGAAGCATCGATGTCGGCGCGGAATACGATCCGCAGCTCGCGCGCAGCAACCCGCGGCGTCGCCGGGTCATCTCCCGGCAACGGTGAATACGCCTCGGAACGCCCGCCTGCGGGGAGAGTGTCTCCGGAAGCCTCACTCCCTTGCGCGGTGTCCCGCTCGGCATCCTGGAGTTCCCATTCGTGCAGCAGCTCATCGCGGCTCAAGGCCTCGACAGCCAGAGAGAGGAGCTCCTCCTGAACATCCTTGTGCGGCTGCGTACTTTCAACCTCGACGAAACGAAAGCTCCTTTCTTCTTCCTCCGCGGCTTCGAGCTGCTCCACAGGTAGCGCGAGCGCCTCGGTGATGACCCGTCGCGCCCACGACGCCTCGGTACCGGCAATGGCGTAGCGGTACTCGGTGGCTCCGAGACGCGCAACACGCGCCTTCTCGGCGTAGCTTGTCGCATAGAAAACCAGCGGCATGACGGCAAGCGGCAGCAGAACCGAGAGGAGGATTGTCCGCCGATCTCGTAGGATCATGCGCGATTCGTAGCGGAAGAGCGTTGCGACCAACGGCCAACGCAGCCGTACCCGATGCGCTTCACTCATCGAGCTGCCCCATGTAGCTGAGGAAGATGTCTTCGAGATAGCGCTCCCCCGTCGCCTCACGCAGTGCGGCAAGGGTGTCGCAGGCGTGAATGCGGCCGTGAGCGAGGATGGCAATGCGATCACAGATCTTCTCGGCCTCACTCATGATGTGGGTCGAGAAGAGAATCGTCTTGCCGTCGTCCCGGAACTCGCGAATGACCTTTTGCATCTCGATCGCCGCCATGACGTCGAGCGCCACAGTCGGCTCGTCGAAGATCAGCACGGGCGGATCGTGAACCACGGTGCGTGCAAGGGAGACGCGCTGTTTCATGCCGCTCGAGAGCTTGTCCACGCGAGCGTCGGCAAAAGCGCCGATGCCGAAGCGCTCGATGAGCATCTCGATCCGCGCCGAAAGCTCGCGCCGCGGGTAGCCGTTGATCTCGCCAAAAAAGGCGAGAGTCTCACGCGCTGTGAGCCGCGGATAGAGTGCCGTCGACGACGAGTAGAAGCCGATGCTCGCGCGAACGGCCCCGGGCTCTGCGCTCAGCTCATGGCCCATGACGCGGGCCGTCCCGGCCGTGGGGCGCAGCACTGTCGAGAGCAGTCGCAGGGTCGTCGTCTTGCCCGCTCCATTCGCCCCAAGCAGCCCGAAGATCTCGCCACGCGCACAAGTAAAAGAGAGCT
>CAYSMT010000147.1:0-6704 GCA_964432135.1 uncultured Acidobacteriota bacterium | reverse complement strand
CATGATATCGATCAGATTGAACGCGTTCGTCGCGGCGAGCATCCAGAGCACAGTCAGAGGCAACGCCAACCAGAAAGGAATAAAGACGAGCTTGATCAGCACCCCGGCCCGTACGAGCACCAACGCGGCGAGAAGCTGGCCACCGAGCTTGGCCCAGGGGGAGAGACTGCCGAAGTCGTCGAGCAAGCCCAGCACGAGCACGAGGGTCGCCGCGAGCAAGATCGCAAGGATCTGCTGGTCGAATCGGCAGGTCGCGCCGAGAGCGATGAGCACACCCAGCGCCACCGCAATACCACCGAGATAGGGTGTTTCAATGGATTGCTTTTTGAGTTGGCCGTCGGGACGATCGACGATGCCAATGCGCCGGGCGGCCTCGATCAGGCGGGGCGTCGCCGCCCAAGCGACGACGAAGGCGAGCAAGAAGGTGGCGAGCGCCAGGCCAGCGCTGATCAACATCACATGTCTCACCAACATCTCCTCACCAGATGCCTCGAGGTGGCGTGACGCGCTTCCACGGTCCCCAGCGGCCATGCCGGCGCCGGTCCTCTCGACGCCGACACCTCATGCTACGAAAACAAGCGCGCCATGCCCAGAGCTCCCGAAAGACAGCCGGACGAAACATCGCCAGCGCAAAAAGCAGCTTGAGGTCCCGGACAAGGATGAAGGGCAGATCGACAAAGAAAGCGAGTGTGCTGTCATGACGCAATATCGAGAGGTAGCGGTTCTTCACGATGTGCGCGATGACCGCGGGAGAACGTCGAAAACCCAGGCCGAAGAAGCCGGCCTCACGCCCCCCCGCGCGCAGGTGCGTCGCAACAGCCTGAGGTCGATACACAGCGACCCAACCGGCGCGCCACGCACGCCAGCCGACCTCGAGGTCCTCATGGAAGGCGAAGTAGGAGACATCGAAGAACTCTCCGTCATCGGAGATATCCTCGATCATGGCGCGGCGGTAGATCGCCGCAGCCCCGCAAGCCGACAGAACGGAACCCTCCCGATCCCTCTCGGGGTCGTAACGCTGGCCATAGCCCCGGTCGATGGTCTTGCGCGAACGCGCAAGAAACTGCCCTGTACTATCGATCGTCTGCCCGTCAGGGCGCATCAGCCGGCCGGCAACGATGCCCACCCGCGGATCGTCGAAGGCACCGCGCGCTTGCGCGACGAAATCGGCCTCGAGACGGACATCGGGATTGACGAGTACGAGCCATTCGCCCTGTGCGAAACGCAGGGCGCGATTGTAACCACCGACATAGCCGAGGTTGTCCTCGAAGCAGATCACGCGCACTCGCGAGCCGAAGGTCTCGGCGACGAGATCCGCGCTGCCATCTTCGGAGGCATTGTCGAAGACGATCACCTCGATCCCGGAGGCGGTCTGCGCCAACGCGGAACGTACGCCGTCTAGAATCTCCTCGCGGGAGTTCCAGGTGAGAAAAAGAATGCTGATCTCCGGCCCAGGCATGATCGCTTCCGATCGCTCCATTCCGGTGCCACGCGACACCGGCCTTCTGCCCGCCCCGCCCTCATCGAGAAAAGGGCGGCGCAGGCGGTGCATTCTACCGCTCCGCCTCGACCGCTCCGGGCCCGTCGAGCGCCCCGGCAGGATCGCGCGCCGGCCCCTCACCGAAGAGCGTGCGCATGCGAGCGAGCACCGCCGGTGAGAAGCGCACGAGCGCCCGATCCCGTGCGCTGATCGGATGCGCGAGCGCGAGCCCCTTCGCTCGCTGCATGAAGACGTCCCATTGCCGCCGGGCCTGCGCGATGGCCCCCTCATCAGCGAGCAGCTCGATCAGCTCAAGCCGCGCGCCGAGGTCGTTGGGCTCGATCACGAGCGCCAGGCGAAGATCGTCTTCCGCAGCCGCCGCCCGTCCCAAGCTGCGATGCAGCCGCGCCAGGGCGACGCGAAGGAGGACATTCCGTGGCGACCGCGCCAGGGCGGCGGACCAGGCCAGCTCCGCCGCCTGGCAGGTGTCCATCTCAGGCAGCGGGCCATGACACGCCGCCGTGAGCAGTGCGGCACGCTCAGCCCAGACCCCGGCCGCGAAGGGACGCGCCGCGATGGCTCGCTGCGTCCGGTCCAATGCCAACGCCAGGCGGTGCGACGGGGACCCCGTCACCGAACGCGCGAGAGCAATCTGATAGCGTGCATTGGCCGGCTCAAGGCGAGCCGCAAGCGGTGCATTGCCGGCGCGGTAGGCCCGATCAGCCGCCCAAGGAAGGGCCTCGGCACCGCTGAGGACGACGAGCAGGGCGGCGACGATGGCCAAACGCCAGGGCCGGCGCAGCGGTCGGACAACCCCGAGGGCCGGCCCCGCGGCGGCCAGGCAACCGGCCAGCAGCGCGGCAGCAACCCAGGCCGCGGGCCGCTCCGCGAAGAGATCATCGACGAGAGCGTGCGCCACGAATGCAGCGAGAGCCGCGGCGCAGGCCGCGTAGGCTGCGCGAGAGCGCTCGTTCACATGACCACCCGACAGGGCTCGAATCCCGCGCCCACACAACCCCGTGAGCCCTCCGAGCAGGAGGAGTCCACCGGGAATACCCAACGCGAGAAAACTGCCGAGCAGGTCGCTGTGCGGCCCTTCGAAGCCGCGTCCAAAGCGGGAGATCTCCGAAGGATCCTCGAAGTGGTAGCTTCCGGCTAGGGGCGCGAAGCCTCCCGGACCGAAACCGAATGCAGGCCGTTCGCCGAGCGCCGCGGCGCAGGCTGCCCAGATGCGCAGCCGTGTCCACTTCGCTGGATCGCCATGAGCAAAGCGCCAGGCGACGGCAGACGCACCCAGCAGCAAGCCAACGATGACGAGTAGGGCGACAAGGCGCCGTGCCCGACGCCCCTCCAAAGAAAAGCCAAGAACAACACCCCCGGCGCCGAAGGCAAGAAGACTGGCACGGCCTCCCCCGGCGAGACCGATGGCCATCAGCACACTTCCCGTCACCCCCCAATGCCAACCACGACCTGCGTGGAGAGCGAGCCCGAGGCTCGCGAGCCCACCGGCGATGAGGAAGGTGCCGAGATGTCCAGGATGCAGGAAGTCGGCTGCCGGACGGACGAGATTCGCCACGCGCAGTGGTACCACCACGCGAGACATGTCAAAAGCGAGGAAAGCTCCCGTACGTTGCGCGAGCCACAAACTGGCCTGGACGACACCGGCGAGAGCGAGCAAGGCAGCCACGAGACGCGGCCAGGCGTCGAGCCGCCGTGCGAGCATCATCGACAGCGTCAAGAGCACCAGCGCCCCGAGCAAGGCCGCGAAGCCGTCGCGTGCGGCGTGGGAAGCGGGCGCCCAATAAAGCGACAACCCCGCCCAGATTAGAGCGGGAGAAAGGGCAAGGAGCGCCTCTCGGGGCCAAGCGTCGGATGCGGAAAAAGACGGATCAGCCCCAGGCGAGAGTGGGACGGCGGCTCGGCGGGGAAAGAGGGCGACGATCAAAGCGAGGGCGATCAGCAATGCCCGACCGAAACGAACGCCGGGGAGCGCACCTCCTTCGCCGAAGGTGGATAGCACGAGCACCAGCGCGAGCGCGATGGCCTGCGCAGGTGCCGAGCCGGGCCGGAGCCAACGCAGGACGACGAGCCCCGCTAGAGCGAGCGCGAGCGCGAAAAGGAGATCGTCCCAACTCTGCCAGGGCGCGGGAGGAGCCCGCGGCGAGCCTTCGTCTCCGTAAACGAGGGGAGCGGAGAGGAAGCCGCCCCGGCGCAGGGCGTCCTCGATCTGCGCGACGGTCTCACGCACTGTCCTCCCGGCGCGATGCCGGATCGCCGCCATCTCGAGCGCCCGCCAGGCTGCAGCAGGCGCCCGGCGCAGGAGCTGCCATCGGCCAAGGAGATGCCAAGGGGCGGGAGAGCTAGGATCCTGTTCGACGAGTCGATAGGTGAACGCCTCCGTCGCGCCGGCCAGCACCCTATCACCACCCTGCTCCGTCAAGGCGGTGATGAGTACGCCCCCGGCCTCCACGCCACGCGGCGTGCTCCAGGGCGTGGCGGCGAGGGCCGTCAGGGCCTCGCCTGCAGCAAGGACGGGCTCTCCCTCCACGCCCCGAGCCGTGGCCCGATCAAGGGCACGACGGGCGACGGCGACGCCCGCCCAGGGGAGCGCGGCCAGAGCAACGAGCAGGGCCAAGACGATCGTGGCGACGCGCTCCGCACGCGGTGGGGTCTGACTCTCGTCATGTGCGAAGACCACTCCGGCGAGGAGCAACGCGGGAATAAAGACACCGGGAAGGTACGCCGTAAAGTCGACGAGGTTGTGCGCGGCAAAGGCCACCGTTCCCGCGAGAGCCCAACGTAGCTCGGGGTCCCGTTCGTGGCGCCGCCGATACAGCGCCGCCGCGGCGGCCATGAGCAAGGCCCAACCTAGAATTCCACCCTCGGCGCCGAGTTGGAGCCAGGAGTTGTGTGCGTAACGCGTCTCGGAGTCTCCCTCCCGCCGGTGGGCCGGATAGAGCGAGGCATAGCTTCCGAGCCCTGTCCCGCCAACAGGTCCTTCAAGAGCGACGAGGACAGCGCCTCGCCAGTTCCCGAGGCGCAGACGCAGCGGGTTATCTGGGCGAGAAAGCTCGAACACGCTCACCGGACGTAGCACCACGAGGGCACCGGCAAAGAGAAAAGCGATTGCTGCGAGAGTGAGCACACGACGAACCGACCAACGCCGAACGCGCGGTGCGACGAGCACACCGGCCCCTGCGAGTAGACCGAGAAACCCCCCGAGGGAAGCGGTTAAGACGAAACCAGCGAGGAGTAACCCCGCAGGGATCACCCACCAGCGGCGTCGGGGCCCACCGAGCGCGCCGAGAGCCGCGGCAGAGATTAACAAAGCCCCTGCCAGCGCCGCAGGCACAACCTGCGTTCCAAAAGGCCGGCCATGTTCGAGACGCAGGATGATCTCCGTGGTCAGTCCAAGGCGACGCGCAACAGCCGCATCCTCCGCGAGCAGGCCGGCCCACTGGGCACAGGCCAGCAGGCCGAGCACGGGGCCGATGGCAGCGAGCGCGATCAGCGGCAGGCGACGCGCGCGACCCGTGGGAAGAGCTCGAGCCAGGACGAAGGCACCGGCCCCGAGAACAAAAGAAAAGAGCAGCTCGAAGCTCGCTCCAGGAGCGAGGGAAACCTTGAGTTGGAAGAGTGCCAGGCCAACTCCCGCGAGGACAGCGCCGAGACGCGCACCTCGAGCGACGAAGAACAGACCCGCGGCAAGGCACAGAGCGATCACCGGGCCGCTCTCCGGAAAGACCTCCGGGGGCAGGCCCAAGGCAAGCGCAGCAGAGAAAGCGAGCAAC
Source organism: uncultured Acidobacteriota bacterium (assembly GCA_964432135.1). Taxonomy (GTDB): domain Bacteria; phylum Acidobacteriota; class Polarisedimenticolia; order J045; family J045; genus JANTFM01. Next base: position 1,433 of record CAYSMT010000147.1, on the reverse strand, counting down.
CCTCCAGCGAGAAGCCCCCGTGTGTCCGGAACGACCTTCATGGCACGCTGGAGCCCGCAGGCTGGACCCGATAGACCGTCAGATACATCGGCTCGGGTCCACGGACGAACATACCTTCGAAGACATGCACGCCGACCTCTTCCAGAACCAGCGCTCCCTCCACCGCAGCAAAGCGGCGAGGCTGAGTTTCCACCTCGACCAAGAGCGCCGGGGGATGTTCCTCGAGATAGTCGAGCAACCTCCCGTCGCGCTTGTAGGGAACGATCTCTGGCGTCGCCAGCCCGTTCAGGTCGAGGATGCGCCGTCCACTGAATAACCCGATCGCACCGATGTTCGGCGTCGCGATTGTCTTACCTTCGGCACATAGCTCTCCTAGTCGGTGAGCGAGAGGAATCACGACCTCGTTCATCGAACGCGCGTAAGCCCGCGTCTTCGGCACCACGAGCCAGCCCGAAAGCAACAGATTTGCCACGAGAGTCAGTCCGAGAACACCACCCCAAACCCACCCGCCCCGACGCGCTCCGGCCCGGCAAGCGAGGCGCGTCAGCTCCGCCGCGCCAAGAGCGACGAGCCCCCCCGTCAGCGGCAGCAGGTAACGCGTGTAGACCCGCACATGGCGCAAGGCGTAGGCCGCGAAGACCAACACTCCGAAGAGCACGATCCAACGCACGAGATCGCGGCGGCCAGGAAGACCTTCGCTGGCACCGACAGGCTCGCGACACCAGCGCCACGCGGCCCAGGCGGCGAGCGCCGCCAAGAGAAGCTGCGTCGAGGCGATGACGGCCAGCACGCGCACCCCGGCAGCCGCGACCCCCATGTTGCTGGCGCCAAGACTGCCTTTGGCGATGGCCGTCGAGGGCAGCACGCTCCCCCAGGTGTACAAGGAAAACAACGCCCAACCACCGGAGAAGGTCGCGAGAGCAACGAGGTCCCCCGTCAGACGGCGCCAGTGGCCGCGCCGTGCCGCCGGAAGCTCGACTGCCAGCGCCGCGAAAGAGAAGAACACGAGCTCTGGACGAACGAGCGGTGCGAGGCCGATCAGTACGCTGGCGATGCGATCGCGCCAATCACCGCGCTGTGCATCGGCCCGCAAGGCTAGTGCCCAGGTCACGACGGCCAAGGCGAGGCCGGTCTCCATGCCGCTGTAGGTCCAGCGGCCTACCCAGGCATCTCCTGCGAGGGCGAGACCCGCGGCCCAGGACGCGCGTTGATCGCCGGCGAGACGCCCCGCGAAAAGGGCGGTGCCAGCAACCCCCAAGGCCATGCAGCCCGCGGAAAGACACTGGGCCAACCCGGCGCTGACTCCGAGCATACGTCCCGATGCGAGCAAGGTGAGCAGCCAGGCGGCCGATGAAGCCACGTTGACGGGATCCCCGGCATTGAAACCCCAACCCGCACCCGCGAGAACATGGGCCGCCATCCGGAGGTAGCTA
>CAYSMT010000146.1:0-6752 GCA_964432135.1 uncultured Acidobacteriota bacterium | reverse complement strand
ACATCCTCTCCCATCACACGAACGAGCAACTTTTCCATCTTTCCGACGACCTGTTCGAGGAACAGGCTCTGGGGCTCGAGGACTTGCTTGCGTGAGAAAGCCAGCAACTGGCGCGTCAGACCTCCTGCACGACGCGTTGCCTTGCGAATCTCCCTAAGATCTGCCAGTACTGTCTCGTTGCCACAGAACTGCGCGTCAAGGAGAGCACAGTAGGACTCGATGACCATGAGCAGATTATTGAAGTCGTGGGCCACTCCTCCCGCGAGACGCCCGAGAGCCTCCATCTTCTGTGCGTGACGAAGCTGATCCTCGAGCTCACGCTGCCGAGTCACATCACGTAGAAAACCCGTCAGGACTGAGATTTCGCCGTCAGATCCGTAGACGGCGATACATGTGTCTTGCACGTTGAGCAGACGGCCGGAACGCGTACGCATGACACTCTCGAACTCACGCACGTAACCGTGTTCTCGCACCTGCGCAAGCAGCTCATCGTGTTTACCCTGCTCGATGTAAAAATCACGCGTCGTACTCAGTGCGACCATCTCTTCACGAGAAGAGTACCCGAACAACTCGACTCCGGCAGGGTTGACATCAAGCACTCTGCCATCGGTACGCGTGATGTAGATCACATCCTTCGACTCTTCGAAGAGCATGCGATACTTCGCTTCCGACTCCCGCAGTGCGCGCGCAACAGCCTCGCGTTCGGTAATGTCCCGATAGAGGGCCAGGACACCGATTTGCTCACTCTCCAATACGACAGGCACGCTGAGGATAGAGACCGGAATGCGCTGCCCATCCCGGTGACAACGAATACTCTCTCGATGCTCAACCGAACCAACGAGTGTCCGCTCCGCGAGCGCAACAGCCTCTTCCATCCTGTCGTCAGGAACGATCAGTTCCTCGATACTTCGCCCTGCTGTCTCGTCAGCGCCATAGCCAAAGATCTTCTCGAAACCGAGGTTGGAGCTTATGATTCGACCCTCGCGATCGAGCAGGACGATGCCCTCCGACGAGGCCTCGATGAGCTGCCGATAGGTCGCACGCGCGTGATCCAACATGCCCTCGGCATCGAGCTGACCGCCGATATCCTGCACGATTGAGAAGAGTCGCCACGTCGCTCCGACCTGCACCAACGAGGAATGAATCTCGACCTCGCGCACACCCCTCGCGGTAATCTGGCGCATTCTGAGCGCCTCGATTTTTTTTCCTGGGAGGACTTGCTCAAGCCCCACAAGGGCGCGCTCTCTCAGCTGGATACTCAGCTCGGTTATCGGGACGCCTACCAGATCTTCCCTTTCCTTCCCATAGAAGGAACAGGCCGCTTCGTTAACATCGACGATGCGACCATCTTCGGGATCGAGCAGGACGAGCTTCGCCGAATTCTGGGCGAAGATGGTCTCGAGCAGCGAACCGGTCATGCGAACTCCACCAAGAGCGGGCGCTGCGCCGATGAAACGGCCTCCCCCGCGCCGAGCCATCTGCGCGAGTGCTTTCGACGGGATTCTAGACCGCTTTGTGGGGGAGCGCCCGGAGCGGAGGCAGGTGCAACACCGTCACATCCGGAGGACCCTGACATGATCTCTAGCATCCTGAGGCAAGCGACGATTACAATCGCCCCATGATGAAGAAGCTGACTCACGAAACAACGGTCCACGGCATCACGCTGTGCGACGACTATCACTGGCTGCGTGAACGCGGCAACCCGGAAGTCATCGCCTATCTTGAGGAGGAGAATCGGCGAACCGAGCAAGCAATGGCCCATACGACCGACCTGCAGAGAACCCTCTTTGAAGAGTTCAAATCGCGACTGCTCGAAACGGACCTCTCTGTACCCGTGCCTCACGGCGGTTTTCTTTACTACTCGCGCACAGAAGAGGGGCGCCAGTATCCTCTCTACTTCCGCAGACCCGATCGGCCAGACGGTCGAGAGCAGTTATTGCTCGACCTCAACGACTTCGCCTGCGACAGTAAGTACCTTCGTCTCGGCGTGCTCGAGCTAAGTCCTGATCATCGCCTCTTGGCTTTCTCGCTGGACCTCGACGGTTCCGAGGAGTACACGATCCGTTTCCGCGAGATCGACAGTGGCCAGGATCTCCCAGATCGCATCGAAAAGAGCTATGACACCCTTGCCTGGGCTGCCGACTGCCGCACCGTTTTCTATACGGTGCTCGACGAGGCCAAGCGTCCCTATCGCGTCCTGCAACACCGCCTGGGGCAACCCAGCGCGACCGACACGATCGTCTTTCAGGAAGCGGATGAGCGTTTCTTTGTTGGTGTCGGCAAGAGCAAATCGGAGCGTTACGTCGTCATCAGCCTCGAAAGCAAGATCACGAGCGAAATCCACCTCATCGATGCGAAGCACCCCGATGCGGCACCACAGGTCTTCTGGCCTCGCGAGCAAGGAGTGGAGTATTCCCTTGCTCATCATACGGACCGCTTCTTCGTGCTGACCAACAAGCATGCAAAGAACTTCCGACTGCTCGAGATCGCAGAGGAAGCCATTCCTGGCGGTGTGGGCGCCGCAAACGAGCTCATCGCGCATTCGGCAGAAGACAAGCTCGATGCGATTGAGGCCTTCCGCGAACACCTCGTCATCTACGGCCGCTCCCGAGGGTTGCGAACGATCCGTGTGCTCGAACTCGCCTCGGGCAACGAGAGGGAAATCGCCTTCGACGAGGAGGTCTATACGGCTTGCGGAGCGAGCAACCCCGAGTTCGACAGCACGACGCTGCGCTACCATTACACTTCGCTGGTAACGCCTCCCTCGGTCTACGAAATCGATCTGGGCAGCTTCAAACGCCGGCTGCTCAAGCGCAAAGAAGTCCTCGGCAACTACGACCCCTCCCGCTATCACTCGCGGCGCGAATGGGCCTGTGCCGAGGATGGAACGCGCATCCCCATTTCCCTGATCTATCGTGACGACTTCGAGCGAGACGGGCGTCGTCCCTGCTTGCTTTATGGCTACGGAGCCTATGGCATCTCGATCGACCCTGGCTTTTCCCTTGAGAGGTTGAGCCTGCTCGACCGCGGCTTCGTCTACGCCATTGCCCATGTTCGCGGCGGAGGCGAGCTGGGCAGGGCTTGGTACGAGGCCGGTAAGCTGCGCGAAAAGAAGAACAGCTTCACTGATTTCATCGCCTGTGCGGAGCACCTTGTGCGAGAGAAGTACACGACGCCCTCGCGACTGGCCGCCATGGGAGGCAGCGCCGGCGGGCTTCTTATGGGTGCTGTGCTCAACTTGCGTCCGGATCTCTTCGCCGTTGTCGAAGCCCAGGTTCCCTTCGTCGATGTCGTTAACACCATGCTCGACGAGACCCTTCCTTTGACGGTGATCGAGTATGAGGAGTGGGGCGACCCGCGGCAACGTGAAGACTTCGAGTACATGCTTTCCTACTCACCTTATGACCAAGTGAAGCGAAAGGACTATCCTCACCTACTGATCACTGCGGGCCTAAACGACCCCCGTGTCCAATACTGGGAGCCCGCGAAGTGGGCCGCCAAGCTACGGGAGATGAAAAGCGACGATCACCTCCTGCTGCTCAAGACCGAGATGGCCTCGGGGCACGCGGGGTCTTCGGGACGTTACGACCGCATGCACGAGCGTGCCTTCGAGTATGCTTTCCTTCTTGACCGGTTGAGCATCAACGAGTGATTCCTCCCGCTCTCTTCGCTATGCTCAAAGCCGCCCCGGGAAGCCATCCCGAGGCCAGACGATACGGAAGCGAGTGAGCAAACACCATGGGTCGAAGCAGGGAAAACACAGAGTCGAGGCTGATCGACGCCGTTGGGCGAGTCCTTCGTACTGAAGGCGCACGCGCGCTGGGCGTCAACCGCGTGGCTGCCGAAGCCGGTGTGGACAAGGTCCTGATCTACCGCTACTTCGGTGGCATGGAAGGCCTGGTCGATGCCTGGGCGGAGCTCGGCGAGTTCTGGCCTACCGCCGAGGAAATCCTCTCTTCGAGCGGAGAACGCGGCCTGGCAGGCGTCGTCAAAAACTATCTGCTCGCCATCCTCTCCCGCCCGCTCTCCCTCGAGCTGCTCGCCTGGGAGCTGGCTGTCGACGATCATCTCGCGCGCGCCTGCCACGCCGTGCGTGAGCAGCGGCTCTGGGAGGTTCTCGGCGAGATCGAAGCTCATGGGGCGGGAGGCCTTGATCCGGAGGCCACGGCGGCGATGCTCTTTGCCGCAGCGGATCACCTCGCGCTCGAAGCGCGCCGTGCCGGCGGATTCGCCGGCATCTCGCTGACGACTGACGAGGGCTGGCACCGCATCGAAGCGGCCATCGACTTCCTCGCCCGCTGATCTCAAAACGCACCGCTCATCTTGCGTCGCCGAGGAAGATCCTCCCAAGCCCGACCCTGTCTTCAACGAACCTTGAGCGAGAGGATTCCGATCGAAGCCAAAATCAAAGAAACGATCCAGAAACGCACGACGACCTTCGGTTCCGGAATGCCTCGATGGCTCATGGCGTGATGGAAAGGCGCGCGCGTGAGCATGCGCCGGCCGAGACGGTTGCCAATCTTCTGCTGCACCAACGAGGTGAGGATCTCGAAGACGAAGACGCCACCCACAATGACGAAGAGCAACTCCTGTTTGGTAAGAAAGGCCAGCATCGCGATGACACCACCGATGCCAAGCGCTCCCGTATCGCCCATGAAGATCTCGGCCGGATAGGCGTTAAACCACATGAAGCCGAGGATCGCCCCCATCAAGGCCCCCCCGATCACGGCCATCTCCCCTGCACCCGCCATGTAGGGAAAGAGCAGATAGCTGGAAAACACGGAGTTCCCGAGGATGTAGGCGAAGATGACGTAGACGCCGAGAGTGAGCGACGAGGTGCCGCAAAGCAACCCGTCCATGCCATCCGTGATATTGACAGCGTTGACGATCGAGAAGATCGCAAAGACAGCGAAGATCACATAGCCACCGGTGCCGAGATCAAGCCACGGCGCCTTGTGAAAGGGCAGGTAGAGCAGCGTGCGCTGCGTCACCGGGATCGGGCTCCACTCGGAGACGAGATAACAAGCAAAGGGAACAATGAACAGCAGCAACAGCAGCGTCTTGCCGAGTTGACTCAGCCCGGAGAGCGAGGACTTGAAGCGCGCCTTGAGGACGTCGTCTGCGAAACCGACACAGGACAAATAGCTAAAGCCAGCCACGACGGGCCAAAAGTACGCGTTATCGAAGTCACCGAAAAAACCAACCGCCACAAGAGTTGTGATCAGAACGAGCACCCCTCCCGCCGTCGGCGTGCCCCGCTTGGAGTGAGCGCTAAGTGAAAGGAAGTCGCCGGAATTGTCCTTGAGGTTGTGATCGTAGGCAAACACGATGAAGCGAAAACCGAGCATGAGGCTCAGAAAGAGCGCTGTTGCCATGCCAAGCAATGCACGCACCGTGAGGTAATTGAGCAAACGCAGGACGCCTAGATCCAGCTTTTCGAGCTCGAGCCAGGAGATGAGTAGTTTGATCATCGCATACGCTCGAGTTGCTCTACGACACGGACGTAGCGCCCGCGTACGCGGAAATGAGGCGTGAACTCCGAAGTCGTGATCAGCATCCTTTTGACGAACACGCGCAGCCGCGCTGTGTCCTCGAAACCGCCGCTCCTCAAGCGTTCGGAGATCGCTTCGAGAACGGCCTCGCGTGCACGCACGTTGCGAGCTGCGCGGAAACGTTCCGCAAAAGCCAGGAAGCGCTCCTCGTCGAGGAAAAGCGCCGCGGCCTTGATCGCTTCGCTACGAACCTCCCAGCCGCCAAAATGATCGCCTGCGAGCGCGAGGATGCGCTCTTCGATCTCCTGATCGCCGCGAAGCTGCTCCGCGAAGCGCCGGTAGAGTGCCATCGCCTCGGCACGTACCTCGTAATAGCCATCCCATAATCCAGCGTTCACGAGCTGTGCGAAATAGGGCTCGTAGGAATCTGCCTTGCGCAGCGCGATGAGCGCATTGCGTTTGAGATAGCCCCGGAACGAGGAGAAGTTATCTCGCAGAAAAGGATAGAGGTCACGCCTCCCGAGGGCGCCGATGAGCTTGATCGCCTTGTTAACGACGAGGAAATCGCTCGCCCGCAGCGATTCCTCGAGCTTGATGGAATAAAAACGGCGGTAGAGCCTCGCCTCCTGCGAGTCATCCGCACGCGTCCTGTCGAGATAGGCCACGAGGCTGTCGAAGGAACGCTGGAAACGCACGGAACGCGGCTCAACGATCTGGGGCACGAAGTCGATCGCTTCGCATGCGAGCAGGCGACGGAAGGTGGCACATATCCTCTCGGGAGCATCGGGCTGAGACTGCTCGCGAGCACCGGCTTCCAGCGCCGCAAGACGTTCCGGATCGGAGAGCAGCTTCCTTAGCAGGTCCAACAGGCGCGGGATCTGCAAGATATCCTCGCCCGTCGCGGCATTCCGGCGCTCGAAGAACACCTCCGCGGCTCCCTTCGCCGCAACGGTAATGGCGTTCATCTCCTGATGGTTACCCGGAAGTCCACGCTTGGGGATCAGCAGTGCAGCCCTACCGAGAGCGAGAATCTCCGCCAGTGCTCCTGCTCCGGCACGGGAGATGATGAGATTTGCGGCCTGTTGATACTCGAAGAGCCTCTCGAGATAGGGGAAAGCGCGATAGACCACACGCCCGTCTCGTCGCAATGTCAGCGTCTCGGCATCGAAATCCATACCAAAAGCCGCAGATAGACGCGCGCGCGTGTCGGCTACGGCATCATAGGAGGGGCCTTCCGACAACCCGATGCCATGGACGACG
>CAYSMT010000145.1:0-6755 GCA_964432135.1 uncultured Acidobacteriota bacterium | reverse complement strand
GACAGCACAACGGTGAGCCAGCAAGTGATAGATGATGTTCTTGGAGAGCTTCTGGCCGTCGGGCTGGAGCCCAGCGATCCAAGTCCTCCTGCTCCGACACCCTTCCCAGGAACCAGCACTTGCTAGTTATTTGCCGGCAAGCCGGCGGGCCCCAGAATCCGTGACCATGACTCGAGCAGGAGGGCTGTGCGTCGTCTCAGTCCTCCTGACGAGCCGCTGCAACTTGGCCTGCACTTATTGCTACCAGGGGGTGGCCGCGCCGCAGACCATGTCGCCGGAGCTGCGCAGGCGTTGCCTGGACCTGCTCTTCACCTCCGACGCGCAGCATCTTGAGCTGCACTTCAGTGGCGGTGAGGCGCTGCTCGAGTTTCCCGCGCTTTTGGAGATGACCGCTGAGGCACGGGCACGTTGCCCACCCGACACACGCCTCACTTTGGCACTGACGACGAACGGCACGTTGATCACCGACGAGATCGCCGCCTTTCTCGCGCGTGAGGGCTTCCGCGTCCGCGTCAGCTTCGATGGCCTGGCCGCCGCCCAGGATGATCGTGGCGCAGGCAGCTTCCCGATAGTAGATCAAGCCATCGATGACTTGCTAACCGCCTACGGAAAACGCGGGGCACGGATGCTGGCGGTCGGCTTGACCCTCCACCGCAAGCGCCTGCCGCTGCTCGCGAAGGCGATGGCTGCGCTGCTCGAAAAACCTCTCAAAGAGATCCAGATCACGCCGGTCTTCACCGATGATGGGCCCTGGGATGAAGAGGACGAAAGGATTCTCGAAGAGCAATTCAAGCTCATCGTCGAGCTGGCTCTGCGACGCTATGCGCGGCGACTCGATCGACCCATCGCCCTGTTCAATCGCGAGCCGCTCGACGACGCCAAGGTGGCGGAGCCGTGCGGCGCAGCGAATCCGAACACCTTCGTAATCGCTCCAGATGGACGCGCCGGCCTGTGCCCGCTCTTCTTCCCCTCCTCACGACCAAAACCTCCCCTAGCTAAGCACGTCGCGCGCACCCTCGATCTGGCTTCGATCCGTGCGCGGGATTTTGCCAAGAGGCTCGCGCAAAGTGCACGCGGCGCCCGCGAGCTCACCGTCCTGCGGCCCGATAGCGAACGTCGCGCACGTGACCTCGCTTGCGCAACCTGCGACGACCGACGCGAGTGCTTCATCTGCCCTGCGGCGATCTGCTATCAAGCCAACGCCACGGACCCCCGGCGCGTTCCCGCCTTCCACTGCGCCTTCAACCGGATCACGGCGGCGGCGAGCCGTCTCTTTCGCGCACGGATCGAGAAGCTGGAACTTCCGCGAGGCTTCGCTGGGTTGGGTGTGCCGTCGGAAAGAGCGCGACGCGAACCGGCCTCGGAGCGAAACTAAGCGGGAGCAACCCACCTCCTACGCCCGCGACCTCGGGAGGACGCCATCGACGAGAAAGACCTCGCGTGCGAAGCGCAGCCGCCAGCTCTCGAAAAAGTCTCGCTTGGTAAAGTCAACGCCAGCATGGCTGGCGACGCAGTGCCAAGTCTCGAGGGGACCCGGCCGCACGCTGGCGAAGGCCGCCGGTGTGAAGACACCGACATTGGTCGCACCGTCCGGATCACGGGCAGAGAGATAGCGGAAAGCTTGGGCTCCGGCTTGGCGCATCTGCGCACCCAACAGCTGGGAGAGACGGTAGCTCGTCGGAGAGGAGATTTGTGCCGTATCGTCAGCGAAAGGCACCCGCGTCAGATCGACGCCGAGATCGGTGCGCAGCTCAGCCTGCAGCGCAGACAGCTCAACGGCGAGCTGACCCAGCTCGGCCTGCGTGTCTTCGAGAAAGCGCAACCGATAGTAGGCCACCTCGCTGAAGGCGCCGGGCAAGCTCTCGGAGCCGTACCAGATGCCCCGCTCGCGACGCGTCGCAAAGCGAGATCCGTGGCGTAAGGGTGGGTAGCGAAAGGGAGCGACGAGAAGATAGTGCCACTGACCTGTTTGCCGGCCCTCACCGAGAGACGGCTTAGCTCCTTCGATCAGCTCTTCGAGCAGCTCATGTTCACTGGCTGTGTCGACGAGCTTGCGCGTCGCCACGACGTGCTGGGCTTCAACGACCCGCCAAGGGCGGGATCGCAAGGGCCGGAGCTCAGAGCGTTCCACGCATACCATCCAGATACTCGGCAACCTCGACCAGGCCCCTGACTGTCCGCGCGAGATCGGCGGGCACGCCACCAAGAGCCGCATTGTCAGCGTGCATCCAGGCCCGCGCAGCACCCTCCGCCCCTCCGACCAAGGTGTCGAGGCTGCGGAAGACGCGCAGGAAGAGCAGGGCCAACTCCCCCTCTTTGCTCGCTGGGTCTATCCCTCGCCCACGCGCCATACGTGACACGCTCGCATGGCTCACCCCGAGCAAGCGTGCCATGGTGCGCTGGCTCAACCCCAGCAGCCGTGACGCGCGCAGCACGGCCTTTGCGAGGACGAGGGCGGGCGAGGACCCGGTCGATGCGGTGGCCAGCTCCACAAAAAGCTCCTGAGTGATGCGTTACACATGAAACAATACATCTATTTTGTTTCACATGCAAGCCTTGGATCGACCGGCAACCGCGGACCCGTTCCCGGGGCCCAGGCTACCCGCTTCCATGCCACCGGCTGCCCTGCAGGGGCAGAGGGCAGGAGCAAAGACGGGATCAGGAGTACGCGGCGTGGCCTGTGATGCGCTGGCCAAGGATCAGCGTATGCACGTCGTCCGTACCCTCGTAGGTGTAGACGGACTCGATGTTGGCCATATGCCGGGCGATGGGGTACTCGTACATGATGCCATTGGCGCCGAGCATCTCCCGCGCGATCCGTGCGCAGCGCCGTGCCGTGCGGCACCCCTCGCGCTTGACCATCGAGATGTGGGCAAAATCGGCCACCCCCTGCTCGCGCATCCGCGCGACGCGCAGATTGAGCAGTTGCCCCTTGGTGATGTCGGCAAGCATGTCCGCGAGCTTGGCCTGTTGAAGCTGGTGCGCCACGACGGGCTTGCCGAAAACGATGCGCTCACTGCCGTAGCGCAGCGCCTCCTCGTAGCAGGCCGCCGCCAAACCGATCGTTCCCCAAGCGATGCCGAAGCGTGCCGAGCTCAAGCAAGTCAAGGGGCTCTTGAGTCCGGAGCTCTTTGGGAGGATCGCCTCAGCCGGCAGCTCGCAGTTGTCGAAGTAAAGCTCTGAGGTCACCGAAGCGCGTAGCGAGAACTTGTGCTTTTGCAGCCGCAGCTCGAAGCCCGGTGTCCCCGTCTCGACAAGGAAGCCGCGGATACCCTCCTCCGTCTTAGCCCAGACGACGGCAAGGTCGGCCATCGAGCCGTTGGTGATCCACATCTTGGCACCATTGAGCCGCCAACCATCCTTCGTACGCTCGGCGCGGGTGATCATGCCGCCAGGGTCGGATCCATAGTCCGGCTCCGTCAGCCCGAAGCAGCCAATGGCCTCGCCGCTGGCGAGACGAGGCAACCAATGCTGCTTCTGCCCCTCACTGCCGTAGGCATGAATCGGAAACATGACCAGCGAGGTCTGCACCGAGACAAAAGAGCGAATGCCGCTATCTCCACGCTCGAGCTCCTGGCAAACGAGACCGTAGGCCGTATGGCTCGTGCCTGCGCAGCCATAACCCTCGAGATAGGAGCCGAGCAAGCCCATCTCACCCATCTCAGGGATCAGCTCCGTCGGGAAGCGTCCCTCCTCGAAACAGGCGGGCATGATCGGCAACACCTTGTCGTTGACGAAGGCGCGCACGCTGTCGCGAATCATCTGCTCTTCTTCACTGAGCTGGGTGTCGATCTCCAGAAAGTCTACGCCGCGTGAACGGCTACCGGTCGGGGGCGTCGCCATGTCGCTTCTCCTGCATTGCGGCGGCTCGCGGAGGAGCCGTCAGAACGTTTCGTCCTGTGCCTCGCTTCTCTCGCGAGCCCGCTCGAGGCCCGGATTGACCTCGAGCTCGAGCACGAGGCGGGGTACGGGCTGAAAGCCGGCCTTCCCGAAAAAAGCCAGAAGGTCGAGCTCGTCCCATGACAGCTCGGTGCGCACCTGACCGATGCGCAACCCGGCGAGATTCTCGAGCAATTGCTCGAGCAGCGCGGAAGCCACACCTCGCCGACTGAAATCCGGATCGACGAGCACCGTGTCGAGAATCGCGGTTGGTTCCGGCTCACCAAACTCACCGTACTGCACCGAGGCCAGCATGGCTCCAACGAGCAAACCGTCGATCTCGCAGCCCAGGGAGATGCGCAAGTCGGACTCATCAAGTGCCCGCCGGAGCTGCCCTTCGTACCACGCCCCCCGAATCATTCCGCTCAACGCGAGATCCATCTTGACCAGCCGCGCGTGATCGTCGGCGCGCAGCGTCCGAATCGTCAACCCATCGCTCATGCCGTCCATGCCACACCTTTCTGTCCCAGCTTGCGGTAGCGAAAAGCGCCCCACAAAGCCGCCCCCAGGGCGCCCGCGAAGATCCCACGCTCGTCTGTGCAAACCTCTGGCGTAGTGCCACCCGTCTTCGCGGCTGCCTTGGCCAGGGCATCCTCGAGTGCCCCGACCATGCCGGCATCGGAGGACAAGCCGCCGCTGATGAAGACAAGCTCGGCGGGATCGAGCGAGCGCAGCAAGCGTGCAAAACGTCCGGCCATGCTCTCGTGGATCCCGCGCAGAATATCCGGCGTGCTGATGCCGCGTGAAACCATGTTGATCACATCTGTCTCGGCAAGCACCGCGCAAATCGAGGAAACCTTCTCCGGCTTCGTCGCCTGCAAGGACAACGCACCGACCTCGGCCTGGGAGACACCGAGATAACGCGCGATGTTCTCGAGGAACTGCCCGGAGCCCGACGCACATTGGCTCGTCATCTTGTAACCAAGCACCTTGCCACGGCCATCCAGCCGCACGGCCCGCGAGTGCAGTGCCCCGACATCGAGCACGGCCCGAGCGCGCGGCTCGAGATAGAGTGCGCCCCGCGCGTGGGTCGTCATGCCGTAGAAGTGCCCCGTCGCAAAGGGAATGTCTTCACCCTCGCCCGTCGTCGCCACATAGGCGATGCGCGAAACACCGGACTCAGCGAGTGCGGCGTGCCACAGCTCATCGACGACCTGGGCGACCTCCCGGCGGCGAATCCGGCTTGAAACCGCGGCGAGAATCGTTTCTTTGTCCTGTGCCCCCTCCATCACGACGACCTTGACGGCGCCGCTCCCGACATCGATGCCTGCGCAAATGCACATCAGCTCACCAACCTATATCCGAACAGCGCCGCCCCGAGCGCGCCCGTGTAGATGCTGTCCGCTGAGATGTTGAGGGTCTTCTCGCCGTAGTTCTCGTGAACCAAGTCCTCGAGCGCACCAACAGCCGCGCGATTGTTGGCCACCCCACCCGTAAAGGTGAACTCGTCTTCGACACCGCCCGAACGCGCGAGCAGACTCATCGCTCGCAGAATGATCGCCCGGTGCAAGCCGGCGAGGATGTCTTCGCGCTTTTCTCCGAGCCCGAGACGCTCGCGCAGCTCGGCCCCGGCGAAGACGGTGCAGGTCGAGTTGATCTTCACGCAACGCGTGCTCTTTTGGGCCATCGGCCCGAGCTCGTGGAGCCCGATGTTCATCTCGTCGGCGATATAGCCGAGATAACGCCCGCAACCGGCAGCGCAGCGATCATTCATCTGGAAACTCGTCACGATGCCGTTCCCGTCGACCTGGATCGCCTTGGTGTCCTGGCCGCCGATGTCGAGCACTGTGCGCGTACCGGGGAACATCCTGTGGGCACCCAGCCCATGGCAAAGGATCTCCGAGCGAATCTGCTCTTTCGGAAAAGGAAGGCGCGCGCGCCCGTAACCCGTGCCCACCGTCGCCGCCTCCTCGAAGGGCGAGTCCACGATGCTGCCGACGGCCTCACGCAGCTCATCAGGCTGCCCGATGCGTTCGAGAGCCGCGAGGATATGGTCACGAAAGCCGAGCTCGAGAGGTTCGTTCTCGACGCGGATGATGCACTTGTCGTACAGGCCGAGCAGTAGGTCGAAGCTCACGCCCTGCGGGTCGCCGATCTCCTCCGCGATCCGCGTATATGCCGAGCCTGCCGCGTCGCGAAAGAAATCAGAGCGCTTGGGAGGGTTCAGCTCGCGAAAACGCGCCTTCTCCTCCTTCTCGATGCGACGAAAGATCTCCCCCACGGCTTCCCGGGCTAGCGCCTCGAGCGAACCAAAGCCGTGCGTTGCCACCTCCTCTTCGACGAGCTCTCGAAGGCGCCATAACTGCCGCAGCGTTTGCTCGAGGCGGAAAGCCCGGTGAAGCCGCGCGATGAGCGGCGCGCGCGTATCCGCGCCCAGGGCCCGCGAAAGCAGCTCGAAGCGCGCGCTCGTGTGAGCCTCAGAGCGGGCGACCGCCGCCGCAAGATCGTAGTTCGAGCGCGAGTTCGTGATGCCCCGGCCGAGGATCTCGCCCTGCTCATCGAGAATCACGGCCTTGGTCGTCGTGGAGCCGAGGTCGATGCCCGTAACGGTCCTCATGCCGACAAACCCTCGCGGCGCGCATCGATCATCTGCAGGTAGCTCTCGAGGCGATTCTTGATATTTGCTGCTGAAAAGTAGCGCGGGTCGACCAAGTCGGACTCGATGAAGGCCCCCGGCAGGCCGCTGCGCTTTTCGACCTCGCGCAACATCATCAACTGCCCGGCGGAGAAGCTGTTGCAGGACTTGACCGAGTTGATCACGAAGCCATCCGCCTCGTACTCGCGCAGGTAGTTCACCAACATGTCGATGCGCCCGG
>CAYSMT010000144.1:0-6773 GCA_964432135.1 uncultured Acidobacteriota bacterium | reverse complement strand
ATGGCCAACTGCCCGCACTGCCTGCGACCGCGACACACAGCAGACGAGGTGATGAGGAAGTTCCCTCCCGGCACAAAGAGTGAAGCCGGCGAGCGTTTCTTCGACCCCGACCTCTTCGACCGGCTGCTCCACTCCCTTGGGCGAACCCGCTGGATCCACCTTCAGGGATGGGGAGAAGCGCTGCTCCATCCCGCTCTTCCCGACATGATACGTCGCGCGGAATTCCGCGGGCACGTCGTCGGAATAACGACGAATGGCGTGGCCCTGACGCGGAGGCTCGCCGGAAGGCTCATCGATGCCCGGCTGCAACTCCTCGGTGTCACTCTCGCGGGCACTCGCGCGACAACTCACGACCGCCTGCGGCCCGGCGCGCCCTTATCCCGGGCGCTCGCCGCTCTCGAAACGATGCGCCACGTCCGCAATGAGCGCCATGCATCAACGCCGGTGTTGCACTTGGCCTGGACGATGGCACGTTCCAACCTCGATGAGATTCCGTCTCTCCCGGCGTTCATCGCTCCCTATGGGGTGGAGGAAATCGTCCTCAGCCCCCTGCTGTACCTGCCCGCCGAAGCGGGGCGCGAAGAAGGACTCTCCGGGCTCGATTCCCAGGAGCTCGACGCCTTGCACGAGCGCGTGCAGCGCGCCCGAGACGAAGCTCGGAGACGCGGAATTCGATTCGCGGCGAGAATCCCACAACCAGATGCGCCCGCGAACCCCTGCCCGGAAAATGTGGAGCGCTCGTTTTTCGTCAACGCGCAAGGCGAGCTTTTTCCCTGCGTCTTCTTGGCCGCCGTAAAACGATGGCCGGCCGAGGCACTCTTCCCGAAGTGTGCCCGGCCGAGTTCCTTCGGCAACTTCTCCTCTGAGGGGCTCCACCGCCCCTGGAACTCGCGCACCTGGAAACGCTTTCGCGCACGACATGCACGCAACGAACCCGATATGCCCTGCCTCGAATGCCCACTCCGGCGGATGAGGACGGTCCTCGCGACACCCACGCAAGCCGAGCCGTAACGCAGGGCCGGCCGTCGTGCGAGGAGCGCCGGTTTATCCTTTGAGGCTATCGAGCGCTCGGATCATGTCCGCTTCGAGATCCTCATAGGTTTCGCAACCCACCGCGAGGCGACACAAGGAGGCCGTGATTCCGGTCTCCTCGAGCTCCCCGGAGGACAGGCCAGCATGCGTCATCGACGCCGGATGCTCGATCAGCGTCTCGACACCACCAAGCGAAACAGCGAGCACAGGGATATCAACCCGCGTCATCAAGGCCTTACCCGCCTCATAACCTCCTGTCATCAGGAAGGAAATCATGCTGCCAAAACCGTCCATCTGGCGCTTGGCAAGCTCGTGCTGAGGATGGCTCTCGAGCCCCGGGTAGAGCACGCGTTCGATCGCTGGGTGACCCTCGATCGCCTGGGCGAGCCGACCTGCGTTAGCTTGAGCCGCGCGCACGCGCAGGGGCAGGGTCTTCACACCTCGTAACACGAGCCAAGACTGGTGCGGATCCATCGAGCCGCCAAAGCTAATTCGCGTCTTGAGCAGGCGCTTGTGCACAGCCTCGCTCTTCGA
The DNA here is from genome assembly GCA_964432135.1 of uncultured Acidobacteriota bacterium. GTDB lineage: Bacteria > Acidobacteriota > Polarisedimenticolia > J045 > J045 > JANTFM01. The sequence goes on along the minus strand of CAYSMT010000144.1, from coordinate 5,207 downwards.
CAGGATGATCCCGCCGACGACGTCGGCGTGGCCGTTGATGTACTTCGTTACGGAGTGCATCACGACGTCAGCACCGAGCTCTATGGGGCGCTGCAGGATCGGCGACGCGAAGGTGTTGTCGACGACGAGCAGCGCACCCATGTCGTGGCACAACCCGGCGCAGCCCCGAAGATCCGTCAGCCGCAGGGTTGGGTTCGTGGGGGTCTCGATGAAGACGATGCGCGTCTCCGCACGCAGCGCTGCCGAAACCTTCTCGAGATCGGTCGAGTCAACAAAGGTCGAGCTGATGCCGAAGCGTACGAGGTCATGCTCGAGCAGGAGACGACTTGGCCCATAAACCGTGTCCGTCATCACGACGTGGTCTCCCGCCTGGAGCAGCCCGAGGAAGATCGCCGACACGGCCGCCATACCGCTCGCAACAGCAACACCACCATACGCACCCTCCAGGGCAGCGATGTTGTCCTCTAGCATGCGCGTCGTCGGGTTGCCGAGCCGCGAGTAGATTTAGCCGTCTTCTTCACCCGCAAAACGCCGACGTCCCTGCTCGGGATCGGCGAAGGCAAAGGTCGATGTCTGATAGATCGGAGGAGCCACGGCTCCGAAGGTGGGGTCAGGGGCCTGACCCGCGTGGATCGCCTTGGATTCCAGACCGAGATCATCATGCTTGTTCATCGCAGAACCCTCTCCAGAAACGACAGCGGCAGGCGCTGCCTCCGAAAAACCCTAGTCTTTTGCTCGCCCGGGATCGCGCGAGAAGCGCCACCCTTTCCCAGCACGCATCCCCTTGGCCCCGTACGACTGGGCCAAGCCCCGGGGCCACGATGCGGCGGCCTTGCTGGCGCGCCAGTATATCCCGCTTTATTCGCCGAGCACTCGAAGCCGTTTTCGACATGAAGTTTCGAACTCAAAGGCCGCAGATTTGCGCATATTGGTGCGTAAAACCGGCGCTTCACCCGGAAGGCTCGTGCTTCGTGCGACCGAAACGGCCGCCTTGACACGAGCCCGTACTTCGCGGCATCTTCCCTCACTCCACTCACAGGCAGGAGCCACACACCATGCGCCAGAGCGTCGTCCTGATCACCGGAGCGGCCGGTGAGATCGGTCACACCCTCGTTACCCATCTGTCCGATGCAGGTCTCGCCGAGGTCATCACCCTCGATCTCAAGCCGCTCAACGACGACATCCAGCGACGTGTTCGTCGTGCCTACACCGGCTCAATTCTCGAACGCGAAGTGCTCGATGCGATCCTCGCAGAGTATGAGGTTGACACGATTTACCACCTCGCCGCCTTACTCTCGACCCGCAGCGAGTTTACGCCGCTGACAGCGCACCAGGTCAACGTGGACGGTTCACTCAACCTGCTCGAGTTCGCTCAGGCAGAAGGCCGTAGCCACGGTCGTGACGTGAAGTTCTTCTACCCGAGCTCCATCGCCGCCTACGGCTTCGAATCCCTTGCCGAGAAGATCGCCGCAGGACGTGTGCGCGAAGACGAGGCCAACCGCCCGGTGACGATGTACGGCTGCAACAAGCTCTACTGCGAGCAACTTGGTCGCTACTACTCACGCTATTACAAACAGCTCGACGCTGAGTCTCGCTCACGGGTCGACTTTCGCGCGATCCGTTTCCCGGGGCTGATCTCGGCCTTCACGCTGCCTTCAGGAGGCACGAGCGACTTCGTGCCCGAGATGATCCATGCTGCGGTCGGGCGGCAACACTACGCCTGCTTCGTGAGGCCAGACGCACGTATCCCCTTCATGACGATGCCTGATGCCGTCGATGCCATCTTCGCGCTGATGAACGCGCCACGCGCCGCACTCACACGCAGCACATACAACATCACAGCCTTCAACCCCTCCGCAGAAGAAGTCGCAAAGCTTGTCACTGAGCGCTTTCCCGAGGCATCGATCGCATGGCAGGTGGATGAAAAACGCCAAGCGATCATCGATTCATGGCCATCTGATGTCGACGACGGCGCCGCCCGGCGCGACTGGGGTCTCGCCCCGCGCCATGATCTGACGGCCGCCTTCGATGACTATTTGCTTCCCAATATTCGCTAGTGCTCTGCGCCTGAGTCTCTTCTGCATATTCGACGCGTCTTGAGCACCTCGGACGTGCTGAACCGACGACAGGGAGGTTGCCGAAGAGAGGCAACACCGCCAAAGGATCCGAGCGCTTGTATGAAATCATGAAGCTCAAGCACGGGAGAGCGCTACTCAAACACCTCGGTATTGGGAAAAAACGACAGCCAAGCAAACCAGAAGGCTTCGCGCACGGGAAGCTCCGCACCTCCCCCCCCCTTCTCCTGAAGGAGATACGCCCTCACGCCGCCGTCCGCCTCACGAGCCATGATGATGGACACCGAACCCAACCGGAGGGTCCGCTCTTCGCCCGCCACGAGCATGCTGTCGGGAACAGCGATGGCGTGATCTCCTAAACGCAAGCCCTGCACGAGAGTCTTGCCGGGCAGTTTCTTGAGCTGCAGATGGGTTCGAATGATGCCCATGCGCTTCAGATCATCGAAGTAGTCCTGATAGTGCGAAGCGCTCACCTTCTCGGCCTTTTTCAGAACGAGAGTTTTCGGATGAGCCTTGGCCCACTTCTTCCAGGTCGTCTGCACTGAAGGCACAGTGTCGAGTTCGCGACCTGCGAGCTTACCGCTGAGTGCACGGCCGGTGACGTGGCTCCAGAGTGTCCCGGTCTCGCGGTCCTGCATGATCAGACTGTTGCGCCGGAGCTTGCCGGAGACGATGAAGCTATAGGTCTTCCCGGCGATTGTTCGAGCGTGAACCACGCCCGTGTAGCAAAGCGGTCACCAAGTGACCGCGATGGCGCTCCCTGCGATCCGGTCGTTGACGATCTCGTGGCGATCGAGCTGCCAAGCCGAGTAAGCCCGTGCCTCGCCCCCGACGACGATGCCCATCACGAGCTCGGAACCCGCCATCTGTGCACGAGCTGCCTCACCGCTGATGAACTCAGGCTCATCAATCGCAGGAATCGTGCCTGGTGGGAGAACAGTGTACATCTCGTCTCCATCAAACACGCCAAAAACTCTGGGATCTGAGCGCTGCGCGAGCAACCCTCCGGCCACGAGAACAATCCCGAGCCAGACCAGCAAGACGACAATACGACGACGGAACATGGCATCTCCTCAATAACGCGAACACCGCGTTCACCTGTGATGCCAGCCAAGAGAAAAGGTGCCAGGTGGGGCCGAATCAGGCGTTGACGAAGCGGCCTCCGCGAACGGAGGCCACGAGGCCAAAGGCGAAGAAGGTCGCGACAACAGCCGAGCCACCCGAGGAAACTACGGGCAGCGGGACGCCGATCGTCGGGAGAATTCCGGTCACCATCCCGAGATTGATCATGATCTGTCCGGTCCACAAGCTTGCGACGCCAACGGCAAGATAAGCCCCGAGCCGATCCTGAGCGAGAGTCGCGGTCTGTACCGCCCGCAAGAGCAACGAAAGATACACACCGAGTACGACGAGCACACCGATCAAACCCGTCTCCTCGGCGATGACAGCCATGATGAAATCGGTTTCCCGGGCCGGCAGAAAATCTAATCGCGACTGCGTCCCGCGAAACAGACCACTGCCCGTCATGCCACCGGATCCGACGGCAATACGCGACTGGATGACCTGATAACCCGTTCCAGAGGGATCGCGTTCCGGATCAAAGACCGTCAGGATGCGCTCTTTTTGATAATCCTTGAGCACCACGAACCAAGCGATCGGCGCGACGAGCGCCGCCATCAACGCAAGACTGACGAGGACCCGCGGCCGGATGCCGGCGAGCCAGGTGGCTCCAAGGAAAAGCGGGGCGAAGGTGATCGCCGTCCCCAGATCGGGCTGGGCCGCGATGAGCAAGACCGGCAAGCCAACGAGGCCCCCGAGCTGGATGAGGCGCGTGAGGCTGAGCCCCCCGCGCCGGTGCGCAAGAAAGCCAGCAACGGCCAGCGCGACAACCGCCTTCATGGGTTCGGAGGGTTGCAGACGCAGCGGGCCAATCTCAAGCCACGAGCGCGCGCCACCGATCGGCCGTGCGACGAAGGGCAGCACGGCGAGAAGCAACACGCCACCAACATAGAAGACGACCCACAGCTCGGCCCAATCATGGTAGTCGACCCGCTGTGCGACCAGGAAAACGACGACACCGAGAACGAGATAAGCGAGCTGCCGACCGGGAGCGCCACTCCAAAAAGCCGGGTTGCGCGCATGCATCGCACTGGCGACTGCGATGACGCTGACGACGCCGAGGGCAATGAGATGCCAAAGCGTCGTCAGATCGGAGCGTTCACTCAACCAGCGCAAGGTCACTCCCTCCCGGCAATGAGGCTACGACCGCTCCCGAAGCACCGTGGCGACGCTCGAGATAAGACTTGACGACTTGTCCGACGATGGGTGCCGCCGCGGCACCCCCGTGGCCGGCGTGCTCGACGACAACAGCCCAGGCGAGTTCTGGCGCCTCGACCGGCCCGAAGCCGATAAAAAGAGCGTGGTCGCCCGGATCGTTCTCTGCATCGAGTGCAACGACTTGAGCCGTTCCCGTCTTGCCCGCGAGCGTATACCCAGGAACTCGCGCTCGGCGGGCCGTGCCACCCTCGCCATGGACGACTGCGGTCATGGCCAAGGTCACTGTCTCGATCGCACGCCGAGGAATCTGTAGATCGGTCGGCGAATGCGTCCCTGCGCTGCGCTGATCTACGTAGGGGTGAACGCGATATCCACCATTGGCGATGACGGCGGCTTCGACAGCCATTTGGATCGGCGTGATGTGCAACGGGCCCTGCCCGATGGCTACCGAAATCGTCTCTCCGGGGAACCAGGGCTCGCCACGCGTACGCATCTTCCACGCGTTGGATGGAACCAGCCCGGTCGCCTCGGTTCCCAGGCCGGCACCGGTCGTCTCGCCGAGACCGAAGCGGCGGGCCCAACGCTCAATCGCCTCGATCCCCAGCCGCTGGCCGAGGGTGTAGAAGTAGATGTTGCATGAGCGCTCAATCGCTTCCGCGAGGGCTATCTTTCCGTGGCCCCAACGTCGATGACAATGCCGGGGCTGGCCGTAGAAGATCGCCTTACCTCCGCAGAAGATCTCCTCCTCGGGTGTGATCTTGCCCTCGGCCATCCCCGCCACAGCCATGATGATCTTAAAGGTCGATCCCGGAGAGTAGGTTCCGGCGAGCGCTCGGTTCTGCAAAGGCCGGAGCG
>CAYSMT010000143.1:0-6789 GCA_964432135.1 uncultured Acidobacteriota bacterium | reverse complement strand
TTTCTGGTTGTGGGAGGTAGTTGGCGACGAAGTAGCCGGAGTACATGCCGGTGACCATCTTCGTCAGGAACCAGGGGAACTGGCCGATGCCCATGTAGAGCCCGGTCTGCCCTTTCGGTGCGATCTCGGCGATCCACTGCAGGAAACGTGGTTGCCACATGGCCTCACCGATCGACATGAGCAGCACATAGATCAAGAAGAGGTAGACATTCGGTCCCATGGCCAGCAGGAAGGTGGGGGCTGCCATGACCAGGGTGCCGATGATCATCATTCGGTAGACATTCGCTCGGGCCGTTAGCCCAGCGACGATAGGGGCGAGGAAGAAGATCAGGATCGGGTTGAGGTTCGAGAAGAACTCAAAGTATCGGCTGACGACGCCGCCGCGAAATGCGCGGTCGAGGTAGTAGGGGAGGGTCAACCAGTTGTGGGCGAAGAGGGTCTGGACGGGAATCAGGATGAAGATGAAGAAGGTGAAACGGGCGTCTCTGAAGGGATGATGCGGACGTTGGCGGAGGAAGTTCCATAGACCCAACGCGGCGGCAAGCCCGGCGACGAGCAGTGCGATCCAGTCGTAAGGGTGTGAAGCGAGGTATGTCAACCCGTCTGGGAGTACGATCTTGCCAGCGCGTATCAGCGCCAAGCCAACCACCACGCCGAGGGCCAGCAGACCGCAAGCGATCGTGGGGAGATTGCCCACGAAGCCGATCTTGCGAAGTCGCTCGGGATCAGCTTCCTCGCTGGCCTCGGTGCCCACGCCGGCCTTCCCTCCGTCGCCGTTCTCGGTCTCGAGTGCCTGCGTCTCTCGAGCGACTTGCTCGGCGGCCTGCTGGTCGGTCTTGCGGGTGAGGATAAGCATTGTGATGCCCAGGGCGACGGCGACAAACAGCGTATAGGTCCAAAATACGGCCGTGAGTCCATTGGGCGGGAAGCTGTTCTCGAAACGATGTCGGGCCAGCGGAGAAATAAAGCCGGAGAAGAAGGCGCCGAGGTTCATCAGGCCGTAGATGACGGCGTACCCCATTGCGGCGGTTTGGGGATTTGTGTAGCGCTTGACGCCGGCGTAGGCTGCTGGTTGGTAGAGCCCATAGGCCACGACCATGATGAGCAGGCCAACGACCAACATGAGGAACATCGGGGAAGCGGCGCCGTGGCCGAGCGGCAGGGTTCCCGAAAGCGCGATGATCGAACGTCCCACGAGGAAGAGCGTGAACGCCATCACGAGGGCTTTGCGGACGCCGATTTTGTCGGAAACGCCTCCGAGAAAGAGCATCGCGAGGGTGATGCCAGCGGTAGTACCGGAGTAGACCCAGCCCGCTTGAACATCGGAGAGCTGGACGTTCTCTGAGCAGTACTTGCCCAGGATCGTCAAGATGCCGAAGTAGATCATTCCCTCGATCACGTAGGGGATATTGATTCCCCACAAAGCCTTCGGTGCTTTGACGAATGCGATGGCGGTCTCTTGGAGCTCTTTGAAGGCGTCTGTGATGACCGCTGAGAGCGTCTTGGGTTCCGTCGCCTGCTCTGCCATGGGGTTTCCTTCCTCGTGTTGCCCGCACACGGCCCACCGAGCCTGTGGCGCCTCGCCTCGCGAGTCGCATCACGCTCCGGGTGAGGGTTGGCGTCGGTGCGGACTCTGAGGCGAGATCGCGATCCGGCGTGACCTACGATCCGGACGCACACAGAAAGCCGATCTTGCAGCGCTGTGAAATCTAGCCGCTCGGAGGACGAATCGCCCCGACCCTTGGTCATCCCAAGCGGCCGCAACAGCTTAGCCTAGCAGCTCCCCTATCTGCCGCCAACCCTTTCATCAGGAGGTGTGATCGTCCGAAGCGGCGAGGGGCGGCGCTCGGCGCCGCCCCTCGCTCGCAACGACCATGTGTTCACTTCCGATCGAGGATCATCTCGATCTGGTCCATCACGTCGTTCATCGCCTTGACGGTGGCCTGGAAAGGAGCCGGCGTCGTCATGTCGACGCCGGCGTCCTTGAGGATCTGCACGGGAGGCTTGGACGAGCCGGCCTTGAGCAGCTTGTTGATGTAACGATCGCATCCTTCGGGGCCGCTGCGGATCTGGTCGACGAAGGCGGTGCCCGCTATGAAGCTCGTCGCATAAGTGTAAACATAGTAGTTGTAATGGAAGTGGGGAATGAAGGCCCACTCGACGGCATAGAGCGGATCGATCTTCATCACGCCTTCAGCCTCGCCGTGGTACTTGCGCAGCAGTCCGATATAGAGCTCGTCGAGGCTAGCTGCCGTGATCGGTTGGCCCTTTTCAGCCATGCGGTGCATCTCGAGCTCGAACTCGGCAAACATCGTTTGTCGGAAGACCGTCGTTCGCACTGATTCAAGGAAGGAGCCGAGGATCGCGAGGCGTTCGTTGTCGTCTTGCGCTCGACCAAGCATGTGCTTGAAGAAGAGCCATTCGTTGGTTGTTGATGTGACCTCGGCGACGAAAGTTTCGTAGAAGGCCGTCTCGAAAGGCTGATTCTTGCTCGACAGCCGTGAATGCATCAGGTGTCCCGATTCGTGAGCAAAGGTCGAGGCGCTCTCGTAGTCGTCCTGATGGTTGAGCAGCATGTAGGGATGTACGTCGAAGGCCGAGCCGTTGACGTAGGCGCCCGAGCGCTTGCCGGTCGCGGGGTAGACGTCGATCCAGCGGTTGTCAACGGCTTCCTTGAGCAAGGTCGTGTATTCGGGGCCCAGCGGCGCGAAAGCCTCGAGCACGAGCTGCTTGGTCTTGTCCCAGGAGTAGTCGGCTTTGACCTCGCCGACGAGCGAGGGGTAGAGGTCGTAGTAGCCGAGGTCACTCACGCCGAGCATACGTGCGCGCAGCCGGAGATAGCGGTGCAAGGTCGGCAGGGAGTTGTTGATCTGCTCGACGAGCATCTTGTAGACGCTCGTGTCGACCTCGTCGGTTTCGAGCGCTGCGTCGAGAGTTGAAGGATAGTTCCGCACCTTCATCGTGAACACGTGGCTCTTGACCGTGTTGGCGAGGGTCATGGCGAGCGAGCCCTCGAAGGCCTTGAGCGAGGAGAAGAAGGCGTCGTAGGCTTTGATGCGGTCGATGCGATTCGTCGAAGCGCGGACCTTGGTGTAACCGGAGACATCGATGCGCACCTGCTTGCCGTCAGCGGTCGTGATCGTCTTCCAGGGGATTTCTGCGTTGCGCAGGATCGTGCCGATCGTGTTGCCGTCACCGATCAAAAGCGCGGTCTGCGCGAGGAGTTCCTCGGACTTCGTATCGAGCAGGTGCTCCTTTTGCTTGAGAAGCCTCTCGATGTAACGTGCGTGGACGGCCAGCTTCTTGTCCTGCTTGAAGAAGGTGTCGAGTGTCTTCTTGGGGATGGCGACGATCTCCGGGTCGATCCATGAGGTCTTGGTACCAAGCTCCGCAAACTGTGCTTGCAGTGCCTGCTTCATGCCCATCGGGCCCGCTTCACGCGTGTCGAGGTCGGATGTCATGCTGGCATAGCTCCACAGTCGGCGGGCTTCTTTCGAGAGCTCACTATTGAGATCGAGGGCCTCACGCAGCTTGATCGCGCTTTTCGTGAGCTGGCCCTTGTAGGGTTGTAGCGCTTCGATCTTCTTGCTGAGCTCGTTGCGAGCGTCCTCCCAAGCCTGCTTGGAGGCGTAGAGCTCGCTGAGATCCCAGCGATCAGCGTCGTCGTGGGCGAGGGCGGGCAAAGTGAAGGTGACCAGCAGCGCGGTGGCCAGCAGGATGGCCAGAGCGTTCCGGTGGCGGCGATTTAGCTCAATGGTCCTCATGGTGAATCTCCAGCTCGGGGAAACTCCCGGGAAAAGGAAGGGCTGCATGGCTCAGCCGCACAGTCTCGGGCTTTGGTGGACAGGGCGCAAGCGTTCCTGGGTGCTCCTCGCTCGCCGTCACCACGGTGGGGCGCCGTGGACCCGCGTAGGCCTGTGCGGATCTCGATGTTTCGGAAGCTTTCGTAGCCTCGTAAAAACGTTCGTCAAAGGGTCTTCCATGATTGTCGGGGGTCTTCCCGGGATCATGCTGCAAGAATGTCCGGGAGTGGCCGAAGAGCATTTCTCGCGGCCGGAGGAGGCGAACCTCCGTATATTCGCGCCACGGGAAGGGCTGCTGTACGAAACGGGAGTTGATCGGAGTGAAAACGTCACACCGCCCAGTTTGGGCTGGGGAGAGGGTTTTTCATCCACTCAAGCGAGCCGCTTGCCTGGGATTGGCAGCTGCGTTGACTCTTGTTGTCTCCCTGGCTGGAGGATCTTCCGCTCCAGCCTCTACGCTGCCGGCGCGTCCCTTCGAAAGGCAGCTCGAGTGGCTGACCAGGGTCGAAGGGCTACGAGCCCATTGGCGAGGTCCCGATTCCCCTGTGCCGAGCCGCGCACAGCTCAGGGAGCGATTGACGAAGAGATTGAAGATGGAAAGCGCTCTCGCCGAGGCCGGTGCGGGACCGCTGACGCCGGGAGAGCTTCTCGTCGAGTTGCGGCGGATGGTGCGCAGTAGCAGGGATCCCGTGCGCTTGCGTCGTCTCATGGCGGTGCTGGATTTCGACCGTGTCGCCATCGCGGAGACTCTGGCGCGCGGACCGCTTGCCGAACGGCGTCTCCACGGGATTTGGGTTGAACGCGAGGAGCATCATCTCGAGGAACGCGCGGCGGCCCTGGCGCTGCGAGCCGCCATCGCGGACGGAGTGATCGATCCGACAGCACCTCACCCTCGGCGAAGCGAGCGTGTTTATTTGCGTCCTGGCATGGCAGCACCTGGAAAAAGCGAGGCCTGGCCGGCGGACGACGCCGCTGCCTGGGACGCCCTACGCACCCGTTGGGGGAAAGGCGGCAGGCCCGGGCCTCTGATCCGTTCGGAAAGTGCCTACGCTTTCGAGATCTACCTCGGAGAAGAGGCCGGCGGCGTACGCGTGGCGCACTACGCCTTTCCTTGCAAGAGCTTTACTGCTTGGTGGGCTGAGGTGTCTGGGAAGTACGCACCTGCCAGCGCCACACCGCTCTTCAGCGAAGAGTTCGCTGCCCGAGCCGACTGGCCTTCCCTCCCGTCTGCACATGAGGCCGCCGAGGCCAAGGGATGCCAGGAGCAGTGGAAAGGGGCGGCCCTCGATGATCTTCCCGATCCCCGTGAAGGAGCGAGCGCCGTATGGACCGGCTCCGAGCTCATCGTCTGGGGTGGCCGTGCGGGGGTCTCTTTCGGCAATGGTGCGCGCTACGACCCTGCGACGGACGCGTGGGCGTCGCTGGCCTATAAGGGTGCTCCAGGGCCACGTTCCTGGCACACGGCTGTTTGGACCGGTACGACGATGCTCGTTTGGGGTGGCATCGAAGGCGATCCGCTCGGTGACGGGGCTGCCTATGACCCGGCTGCGGATAGTTGGTCGCAGCTTCCCTCCGCAGGAGCGCCAAGCGCCCGTTCCCGGCACAGCGCGGTGTGGACGGGAAGCCTGATGCTCATCTGGGGTGGTGAGGATGATAGCTTCGAAGAGGTGCGCAGCGGTGGCAGCTACGACCCCGCAAGTGGGAGCTGGAGCTCGCTGCCCCTCGCCGGCGCGCCGGGTGCGCGCAAGGGCCACAGCGCGGTGTGGACGGGAAGCAAGATGCTGGTCTGGGGCGGCGTACACCTTGGCGCGCGTCTCGGCAGTGGCGGCGCCTACGATCCGGCAGCCGCAAGCTGGCGACCGATCGCGACGGCTGGGGCACCGGGCGCGCGCACAGACCACAGCGCGGTGTGGAGCGGGAGCGAGATGCTGATTTGGGGCGGGCACTCCGGCAACGCTTTCCTTGATTCCGGTGGCGCTTACGACCCGCAGGCGGAGAGCTGGCGAGCCCTCCAGACGACGGGGGCACCGAACCCGCGGCGTTCGCACACGGCTATTTGGACCGGTACGCGCATGCTGGTCTGGGGCGGCGAGAAGGACAATAAGGGCACGACCGTCGGCGACGGTGCTTCCTACGATCCTGTGACGGACGCCTGGGCCGCGCTTCCTTCGGCTGGTGCGCCGAGTCCTCGTCGTAGTCACATCGCCGTCTGGACCGGTAGCGAGATGATCGTCTGGGGCGGTCGTGGATCGGGTCGCTACGAGGCCAGCGGGGCCCGCTACGATCCGCAGGTGGGAAGCTGGCGGAAGCTCTCACTGGGCGGCGGGCCGGCCCGCCGCTATGGGCACACGGCGGTCTGGACCGGTAGCGAGATGATCATCTGGGGCGGGATCGACGAGAGTGAGATCGGCGATGGTGCCGCTTACGATCCCGCGACGGACGCTTGGCGCGGGCTCTCTGGTGTGGGGCAACCATCTCCGCGCCGCAATCACAGCGCGACTTGGACGGGTAGCGAGATGATCGTCTGGGGTGGACGCACGGGAGAAAATGACCGCATCGGTGATGGGGCGCGCTACACGCCAGGAACGGATAGCTGGGTTTCGATGAGCGCCACGGAGGCGCCGACGGCGCGATGGGCTCATACAGCGGTCTGGACCGGGAGCGAGCTGATCATTTGGGGCGGGCAGGATACGACGATCGGCACGACGACCGGGGCGCGCTACGACCCGCGTTCAGATGCCTGGACACCGACCAGCGGTGCGGGAGCTCCGAGCTTCCGCCTCCGCCAGACCGCCGTTTGGACCGGCAGCGAGATGATCATCTGGGGTGGCCTCGCAAATGTTCCCCGCGGCGATGGAGGCCGCTACGATCCCGCAGCGGATGCGTGGAGATCGATGTCCGGCGGTAGTGCGCCGGATCCGCGCTACCACCATACGGCGATATGGACTGGCAGCGAGATGATCGTCTGGGGTGGCTTCGGCACGGG
>CAYSMT010000142.1:0-6829 GCA_964432135.1 uncultured Acidobacteriota bacterium | reverse complement strand
TGTCGCACTCGCTGTAGTGGCAGCGACTCTTTGGGTTATCTCTCCCTTTGTTCGCGAGTCGTCGCCGGCCGTCTATCGTGCTCCTGCGGTGGACTGGTTGATCTCTGAGATTTCTGGTCAGGTCATCGAACGGGACGCATGTGTACTGCGTTGGGCAAGGGGGCCTGAGGGGACCCACTACGATCTGCTCGTCACCAGTGAGACAATCGTGCTTGTGGCGCGGGTTGGAGGTCTTGAAGACCCGAGCTATGAACTCGACAGTGAATCCCTCGCCGTTGTTCCGCCGGGTGGAAGCATTTACTGGCGTGTGACCGCGCACCTTCCCGGAGGTCAAAGCGTGCGTTCCGTGACCTTTATTAACACAGTGGATTGACCGGTGTCGTCTCCCAGCGGATACGGATTTGTTATCTTTGTCAATTTCGCTCTAGCGAGTTTCCTTCCTGCGCTGGTGTTTGCGGGAGCGATGCCCTTGTCACAGCCGACAATCGATGAATGTGATGCATTGGTAGTTGAAGAGCCGAATGTGGCGGACTCTTACTACTGTTTCTTTATCTCGGTCAATGCTCACGGTCGTGCGTCTGAAGCGATTGAGCATCTAGAGGCCATTGTCTCCCTTCATCCTCGCCGGCACCGGGCTCAGTTGATCCTTGCCATGATCGAGGCCCGTGAAGGTCATCCGCGCGCGCAGGACGACTTTCACTCGGCTATTGAAGGCGCTCTCGACATGACTGATATCGAGGGGGTCGTTCATGGACGCCTCGGTCTCGCCCATATCTTGGATCGGGCGGGTTTTCCTCAACAGGCGGAAGCCGAGAGGGCGGAGGCCGTTGATGCGGCGCGGGCTTCGCACAGACGGGATCTGTTGGCCTGGGCCTGGCAGGCCCAGGCCTTTCGAGCAGCCGAGGTGGCGGACTATGGCGGTGCGCTGCGCCTCTATCGGCAGGCCGAGGCCGTCGCCTTTCCGGAAGGGCCTGCCCAGCTTCAGGGTTTCGTGCTGTCCGGTTTGGGAAGTTCCTGCTGGTACCTCGGGCTGCACGAGGAAGCGATGAAGTACTGGCGGCGCGAGGCGGAGCACTGGCGACGGTTGGATGCTCAGTGGCAGCGGGCACTGGTGCTGAACAATCTGGCGCTTCTCGGCAGCGAGCTGGAGTTGCTTGGCAGGATCAGCGCTGCGCAGGTTGAGGAATTGGAGGATCAAGCTCTTGCTGCCGCCGTACAAGCGGGCAACCGCCGAGCCGAGGCGGCCGCTCGTCTGGCGATCGGCCAACGCTATGATGGAGAGAAGGCTCTTGTGCAATTCGAAGCAGCGCGTTTCACTGCGGAGAAGATCGGCGATCTCGACACCCGCCTGCTGGCCATGCGCTTGATGGCACAGCAAAGCTACCAGCGCGGGGCCAAGCATCACGCTGTAGCCTATCGACTTCTTGACGAAGCCATCGATCTCGCGCGGCGTAACGGCAGCCCGTTTCATCTTGCCCGCGGGCTCGCGAGTCGAGCGAGCCTGGTCGAGCTCGATGGAACGCACGAGGAGATTGTGGCGGCTTGGCTCAAGGCGATCGAGGCCGCAGAGCACCTTCGGGAACTGCAGCCGGTACTCGAGACTCGAGCCCGCGTGTTCTCCCGCTGGACTTACCCCTTCGATCGTTTGTCTGGGTACCTATTTAATCACGCTCGTGCTGCGGTCAATCTACAGCTTGATCTCAATCTCGCATTTGAGATCATCGAGCGCAAAAGGGCGAGAGCACTGTTAGACGCCCTCGAAGCCGAAAAGGCGAGGGTGCGCGATCAGATCGCCCGCACCGACTCCACCTTCGACCTTCTCCGCGCGCGTGCGATTCCGACCTTCGGAATGCTGCGCCAGGCGCTGGCCGATGACCAGGCGTTGCTCGCCTTCCAGCTCAGCAACGAGCGTGATGAAGGCGCTTCGCGAAAGGGCGGAGGAGCCTGGGTTCTGGCCATCACTCGGAATGACGCTCATGTCTTCGAGTTGCCGTCGAGATCCGTGCTTCGGGAGCGGATCGAGATCTACACCGGCCTCCTCGCTCGGCGCGATGGTTCTCAGGCCCGCGTAGCGGCTTTGCTCGGCCGGGAATTGCTGAATCAAGCTTTAGACGCACTGCCGGCCACGATTACGCGGCTTGTCCTCGTGCCGGATCTGGAGCTGTTCAACCTTCCCTTCGGCTCACTCACGCGCCGGGTCAATGATGCGCCACTCGCATCCAAGTACGAGATCAGTTACGCGCCTTCCGCTGCGCTTTGGTTACGCTGGAAACAGAGTTCCCGCATCGCTGCGTCTTCGCGGGTGCTGGCCCTGGTCGATCCCGAGCTTACGACTGAAGGTGCGGTATCGAGTCGGGATGGGTTCGTGCCATGGGAGTTGCCGCCAGTAGGACTGCCTCACGCGCGGCACGAGGGTCGTGCTGTCCTCGAGGAGCTCGGAGGTGGCCGCTTGCTCGAGGGCATCGAGGCGAGCGAGGCTGCTTTCAAGGCAGCTGATCCCGCCAGCTACGGCGTGCTCTACCTGGCTACTCATGTCTTGACTGACGAGTTTCACTTTCGGCGTTCAGCGGTATTGCTTGCGCCGGGTTCGCCGCAGGAGGATGGTCTACTGCAGGTCAGAGAGATCGTTGATCTAGATCTCGCGGGGAAGGTTGTCTTCCTTTCCGGGTGTCGGAGTGCCCGAGGCGAAGTTCTGCGAGGGGAGGGTGTGCTTGGCCTTTCCCGCGCGCTATTTCAAGCAGGAGCTCGGGCCGTCGTTGGCAGCCTGTCCGTACAGCGTGATGACGAAATGGCGGAGCTGATGGAGCTATGCGTGCGAGAGCTCTCCCATGGCAAGAGCCTTTCCGCATCTTTGAGCGATGCTCGCCGAGCGCGTATCGCGGCGGGGGCGCCGGTCGCTTCTTGGTCCGGGCTCGTTCTTATTGGTGACGGAGACTTCGTGTTGTTCTCCCCCTCGTCACGGCCCGAGAGCATCTTCCCCTTGTTCTGGTTGTTGCTCGCCTCTGTCGTCGTATCACTGTCGACGTATCTCGGCCTATCGCTGATCAACCGCATCCATGTCGCGTAAGAGTTGTTTCTGCAAGGGGCTCCAAGGGCTTTGGAGCGTCGGCGATAAGGTTTTGTACTAACCCATATTTTTGTCAAGTTAATCTTTCCGGCGCCCCTGTTATGCAGATGTGCACGGAAGCTTCAGCAATTCGGGGTTGGCACATTTTGTTTTGCTGGTAGATTCCGTTTTGCGTTGAGGCTGCCATTGGTCGATCGCTCCGAGGTCGGTCCACGTGGTTATCGAGCCGAAAGCATGAGGAGGTTTGGGGATGGGCTTCACGGGATGGACGCGTCTTGCGCGGAGGAATGAGCTTCCGCTTGGGCAAGACCATCCATTCTATCGTGTGCTCCAGACTCCTGCCCGAAGGGAACCGCGTTGGCGGCGGCCGATACTCAAGTCAGTGTGCTACTGGATCGCAGCACAGCTTTCCCGTGCGTTTCCTGGCATTTTTGAAACAACGGCCCGGTTGTTTCATAGCGAGATGGGAGCGGGGAGTGTGTAGCCCGAGCCCTAAATAGAGGAATATATTCTATGTCGACACGTGCTTGGAATGCTGTGTTTATTCTAATGGTTGTTGTCATAGGCTCTATGTCATCGACTATGGCCGGTCCGCCGCTTTCACCGGCAGAGGTGCAGATCCGCGATCTTCTCGTGGAGCGGATGCTCGATGGTCATGATGAAAGCGTCAGAGTCGTGGTGACCCCTGTGTTACCTGATGACCGGCAGCGGGTGGAGTTTCGTTGGATGAATGGCGAGGTCTCAGTACCCGTCGGGACCTCGCGGCTAGCTGTTGTTGACGACGAGAGTCCTTGGGTCATCGGGTTCCATCCAGTCAGAATCGTTTTTCTCGACGATAAGCTCACTATCATCGAGAGTCGGAGAGTCAGCTTCTACCCAAGGGTATACGTCGATGGAATGCGGCAATCGTACAGGACGCTCATCGCCTATCGCGCTGTGCTTCCCGGTCCCCCGCCAGATCGCGAGCTGGCACCGCTACCGGGTCGTGCGCCCAAGGATAGCGAAAGCGGAGAGTTTAGGTACGACCATCACTATGCGGTCATCATCGAAGGCGATGTGCCGCGTGGCCCCGACGCCTATCCGGAATTCTGGACCGATCCCGTGCAGATGTACCGTATGTTGTTGGAGTACGGCTTTCTTGATGAGAATATCCATGTTCTCTACGGTGAGGGCCATGACGAGCAAGATTGGCATTGCAAACATTACCGCGAAAAGATGGTCGATTTTCCTGCTACGCAGCAGTCCATCAGGGACGTTTTTACGTGGATGAAGGATGGCAACGCCGCCAAGGGGATCGCCAAGGTTACTGACCAGGACTTTATTTTCCTTTTCACTTTTGATCATGGAAACAAAAGTGGTACAGGTCACTGCGCGTCATGTCTCGGGACGATGAGCGGGTGCATGCACGATACGGATTTCGCTCAGTACTTCAACGCCATACCCTACAAGCATCGTGCAGTCGACATGCAGCAGTGCTTCGGCGGCGGATTCATCGACAATCTTGAGAACAACACGACAGTGATCTCAACGGCGGCGAACTGCGACGAAACGGCTTCTCAATCCGGCATCCTAGGATCATGTGATGGGTATAGGACATATTATGGCGAGTGGAACTACCATTGGATGAGCGCGATGCGTGGCCATAAGCCGTGGCCAGGAAACGAGCCGGTGGATGCCGATACCAATAACAATGGTGAGGTGAGCTTTCTTGAGGCGCACAACTATGCTGCGGCGCATGATCAGGCTCCAGAGCATCCCATGTGGTCAGATCTCGGCGGGCTCGGCGACAAGCTGACTCTCAATGCGCCCATTCGGGGCGTCTTCCTCAAGTACAAAGGCCACTTGATCTCGGATACAGCCCACGGAAACGGTGATGGGGTCGTCGATCCGGGCGAGACGGTCACGATAGCTGTGGATCTTCGCAACCGCGGTGAAGACCGGGCTACGACGGTCTGGGCCTCGGCTACGAGCGACCATGCGTCATCGATCGCGTTTCTTGATAACTTCGTTTCATGGGGCGATATCGCGCCGGCGGCGAGCGTCACGAGCAACGCTCCTCACCTCGTACTACGCGTTGCGAAAAACATGCCCTGTGGAACGATCGTGCGGGTGACGCTTCACCTAACCGCCGATGGCGACTATTCAACGGATCAGAGCTTTGAGTTTAAGGTTGGCTCAGGTAGCGAGAACACACAAACTCACTCGGCAACGGATACACCGCGCTCGCTGCTCGATAAGGGGTCGATTGAATCAACGATCAACGTAAACGACCCGGTCGCGATCCACGACATCAACTGCAAGGTGAGGGTCGATCATCCGGACGCCAATGCCCTCGAACTTATACTCACCTCTCCAGGATCCAAAAACGTTACCTTGCATAAGGACGGACGTCATCCCTTTCAGTGGAATATTTCCGCGACCTACGATAGTCAGACCAACCCAGATGGACCCGGATCGATGAGCGATTACGATGGAGATGATGCCCAGGGTGTCTGGCGATTGATGATCAACGACCATACAGGTGATGGTCGGACCGGTCGGCTTAGGGGGTGGTCACTCTTCATCGCTCCGGTTGATGTCTGTCATCCTGCGAGTTGCTCAACTCCGGTGCCTGAGGCTGTCGGTTCCTCGCTGCGCATTGCTAAGATATCCGGCACGGATATTCGTCTCGAGTGGGATGCCGTATCGGGTGCTTCGGCATACAACGTGTGGCGCTCGCGTAGTGCCCGGTTCACGAGTCCGGAAACCTCAGGCCACGCGGAAAGCACTTCGTTTGAGGAACGGGGATTGCCGCATCAGTCGTCCATTTACTATTACCGTGTGCGAAGCGAGAACACCTGTCGGCAAGAGAGCCCCTGAATACGAGTCGATGCGCTGCTTGTTTACGGCGTAGCGGTTCGCGCTGGCCCCTTTTAGTACGGTAGTGTCTCCTCGTGACAAGGGGGTGTAGGGTGCGCCATGTTTCTCATGTTGTGTGTCTTGCAGTGGTTTCGTGCTCACTCGTATCCATTCGTGCCGCGCTGGCTAGGATCGACTGGAGCTAATTAAGGTTTTTTCTTGCTCGTGATCGTTTCGATCGAAATCGGCGATAAAGACACGCTGGAGAAGATCGAGCACGTCTTTGCGTGGAGTGGATACGATCTGAACCGGATCCGAAGGATGATCGCGGATGCTCGGGCGACGAGCTGAGTGGATGGGTTGCTGCGAAACCTTGCTGCTGGCCTGTTGCGACGACCTAAGGCCTCGGAGCAGATCAAGGGAGAGAAGAGCTACTCAGCGACGAGGCCGGATAGGGTCGCGACCAGCAAAGCCGCGAAGGTCGCGAGGGCCAACAGAGAACCCGATCCACCCGTCTGCTCACTGACGATATCCTTGATGGTATTCGTGCAGGAGGACAAGATATCGCCCCCCCAGAGGACGAGTAGGCCACCACAGACAGTCAATAGCAGCACGATCGTCACAGCTTCTATGATAGCTATCGGCATGAGTGCACGGGACGCGAGTTTTCGCCGGGGGCGCCCGAGGGCGCGAGCAAGGATCATGGACGCGGGTGGCAACCGGTGTGATGGCCTTTCTTCTGCGAGGCGGGCGAGACAGGCTCCCACCAGGCGTTCCTCGGCCCGACCTTCGATCCTGCGCCGCATCCGTCTCATCGCAGCGTATCCTCGTCGAGGCCCTCGCGCGCGAGGATCGCGGCCAACCGTCGCCGCGCGCGAAAGAGCAACACGCGGACACTCGCGTGACCCAGACCGGTGGCTCGAG
>CAYSMT010000141.1:1296-6863 GCA_964432135.1 uncultured Acidobacteriota bacterium | reverse complement strand
GACATCATCCGCTGCCTTGTCGATGACTCGGACTTTCTCGACGTGCAAGGCGCATGGGCCGCCAACATTGTCACCGGCTTTGGACGCATGAACGGGCGCACGGTTGGCTTCGTCGCCAACCAACCTCTCGTGCTCGCGGGAGTGCTCGACGTCGACTCATCGGACAAGGCGGCCCGTTTCATACGCTTCTGCGATGCCTTTAACATTCCTTTGATCACCCTCGAGGATCTGCCGGGCTACCTGCCAGGAGCCGACCAGGAACATGCGGGCGTCATCCGCCACGGTGCGAAGGTACTCTATGCCTACTCCGAAGCGACGGTCCCGAAGATGACCGTCATCATGCGTAAGGCGTACGGTGGTGGTTACATCGCCATGTGCTCGCGCCATCTCGGCGCGGACTTCGTCTTCGCCTGGCCCTCTGCCGAGATCGCCGTCATGGGCCCCCTCGGCGCCGCGAACATCATCTTCCGCAAGGAGATAGCTGCCGCGGAAGACCCGGAAGTGATGCGTCAGGAGAAGGTCGCTGAGTACACCGAGAAGTTCGCCAACCCCTATGTCGCCGCAGCCTCGGGTTATGTCGATGCGGTCATCAGCCCGGAGGAGACCCGGGACTTCCTGCTCCACGCCCTCGACGCCTCCGAGGACAAGTGCGTGCAGTGTCCCGACAAGAAGCATGGGATCCCACCGTTTTAGGCCTGATCGCTGCATCACCCAAGAGAGGAGAGGCGCATGGTCGAGAAGGCGAAGCTACACAAGCTGATCATCGACGATGAGGTCTACGAAACACGTTTGACACGCAAGTACCGAGAGCGCAAACGTTACGAACCCACTGACCCGCGGAAGATCCTCGCTGTCATCCCGGGAGTCGTCCTCTCGATCGCCGCCAAAGCTGGGCGCCGCGTCAAGCGTGGCGACGGACTGATGGTCATCGAGGCGATGAAGATGAAAAACGACGTCTTCGCCCCCATCGACGGCAGGATCAAAACCATCCACGTGCACGAAGGCGAAATCACGAGTAAGAACCAGCTCCTGATCGAGCTAGAGTAGTTCCCCTCTCCCCAAGGCGTTCGCTCTCTTCTCGGACAGTAATGACTCGAGAAGAGGTGTTTCCTGGACCAGGAGGCCTCAAATGCCTGGCGCAAGACGCGTCGCGGCCTCGCACAGCAGGCGCCAGCACAGTGCGACGTGTTCCTCGCCCGCCCTTGGGTTTCCGAGGGTCACGCGGATCGCATAGCGCTCATCTAGCTTGGTGTGGGAGAGGAAGATCTTCCCCGTCGCGTTGACCACAG
Source organism: uncultured Acidobacteriota bacterium (assembly GCA_964432135.1). Taxonomy (GTDB): domain Bacteria; phylum Acidobacteriota; class Polarisedimenticolia; order J045; family J045; genus JANTFM01. The sequence continues at coordinate 5,574 of CAYSMT010000141.1, read as the reverse complement.
CCATGACCCGTTCGTTGAGTTCGTTGATGCGCTCGATATCGCGTTGGGGATCGAGGCTCGGCGGCCGATAGCGCAGACAGAGAGTCGAAAAGGGCGTCGGTGCCAGCATCTCCCAGCCCGGCGCCGCCTCGACCCAAGTCCGCAAGAGCGCGGCCTGCCGGCAACTCTCGCGGATACGTGCGGCCATTCCCTCGACGCCAAAGTAGCGGATCATGAACCACAGCTTGAGCGCCCGAAAACGCCGGCCGAGTTGAATCCCGTACTCATGAAAATTGTGCACCGGCTCTGTCGGATGCACCTTGAGGTATTCGGGTACGAGAGAGAACGCGTCACGATAGAGTTCCGGATCCCGAAAGAGCAGCAGCGATGCGTCGAAGGGCGTGAACATCCACTTGTGTGGATTGATGACGATCGAGTCGGCTCGTTCCCAACCCGCGAAGAGCGGCCGCATCTCCTCCACGAGAGCCGCGCTGCCTGCGTAGGCCGCATCGACGTGGAGCCAGATTTTTTGCCGCGCGCAGATCTCTGCGATGACCCCCACCGGGTCGACACTCGTCGTCGAGGTCGTGCCCAAGGTGGCAACGACGCAGACCGGTAGCCAGCCCGCTGCGCGATCCTCAGCAATGGCCTCAGTGAGCACATCAGCGCGCATCGCAAAGGCCTCGTCGACGGGAATACGCCGGACGCCCTTGCGTCCCAGACCCGATACGAGAGCCGCCTTCTCGATCGATGAATGAGTCTCGCTCGAGCAATAAAGTCGCAAACGACCGATCGCCGGCCGTCCGGCAAGACCCTCCTCGCGCGCGTCGAGCCCCGGCACGGCATGCCGCGCCGCAACAATCGAGAGCAGAGTTGAGACCGAAGCGGTGTCCGTGAACATGCCGTCAAAGTCGATGGGAAGGCCGAACATCTGGCGCAACCAGGCGACGACAACCTCCTCGATCTCGGTGCTTGCCGGCGCGTTGCGCCAGAACATGACGTTCGAGTTGAGAGTTGCGGCAAGCCATTCGCCAAGGATGCCAGGCCCCGAAGCGATGGAGCAGAAATAGGCCATCCAACCCGGATGCTGCCAGTGCGAGATGTTGGGCTCGACGAGGCGCAAATAATCACCGAGAATCCGGTCGAGGCTCTCGGGGCCCTCGGGAGGGGCCGCAGGGATCTCAGCTCGCACCGAGCCCGGTTCGAGATCCGGAAGCACGGGATAGCTCTCGAGACGCTCGAAGTAGTCCGCCGCCAGGTCAGCGACACGATGCGCAGCCAAACGAAAGTCCGTGGGATCCATGTCCCCGAGCCCGAGCTGGGCTCGCTGCAAGTGCTCTTTTTCACTCATCTTGACCTCTACTGGCGGCTTCCCTCAGCACGAGACTGTGTGATCACCCTGGCAGCGAGATCGCCTCCCGGGCACACAGGGCACTCTACTGCAGACGGGCAGACGGCGCGCCGGGTTTGTGCGAGCATATGCACGTTACGAGCTGCGTGGCCTCCCCGACAAGGCGCTTCACTCGCCAGGGTCACGCAGCCCCTTCAGAGGAGCGATGCCATGAACTATCCCATCTGGGATCAGCCCGCTTCGGGGCTGTTCATCGCGCTAATCTCGGTCTTCCATGTGTTCATCTCCCACTTCGCGGTAGGCGGCGGGCTCTTCCTCGTCTTGACCGAGCGCAAGGCGCGCCGCGAAAACGACACAGCGCTGCTCGCCTACACCCGTCGTCACAGTCGCTTTTTTCTACTCGTCACCCTCGTGCTCGGCGCCATCACCGGTGTTGGAATCTGGTTCGCGATCGCACTGGTTCACCCGGCCGGCACATCGTCTCTAATCAACACCTTCGTCTGGGGCTGGGCGAGCGAGTGGACCTTTTTCATCGTCGAGATTGCGGCGGCGATGGTCTACTACTATGGCTGGGACCGCCTCGATGCGAAGACCCACGAGATCGTCGGCTGGATCTACTTCGTTGCGGCATGGGCCAGCCTTCTGATCATCAACGGCATTATCGCCTACCAGCTCACACCAGGAGACTGGCCGCGCACCAGGGAGTTCTGGGATGGCTTCTTGAATCCCAGTTACCTCCCCTCGACCGTCGCCCGTACCTTCGTATGCATCGGTCTCGCGGGAATCTACGCGCTGCTCACCTCCTCGCGCTCCAAAGACCCGCTCTTCAAACGCCGTATGGCGGCGTGGGCGGGAGGGTGCTGGGTGTTGCCGATGGCTCTCGCACTACCTCTCTCGCTGATCTGGTATCTCGCAAGTGTTGCCGGCGCAGGAGTTCCCGTCGGTCGCATTTTCGGGGCGACATCGGATAGCGTCGGCGCGGTCATCGTCTCGATCTTCAGCGGAGGAGAAGCTGGCGGCTATCCCAACCTGCACAATGGAGCCTTCGTCTCCCTCGTGGCCTCAGCAGGCGTTGCCATCGTAACCCTTCTAATCCTCTTCACGCGCCGCGAGCGCTATGGCCTACCCTCGACGGTGCTGCTGCTCGTGTTTGGCCAACTCGCCTTCGCAGGCGGCGAATGGGTCCGCGAGGACCTGCGCAAACCCTATATCATCCACGGATTCATGTTCGTCAACGGCGTGCGCCTACCAGCCTCGGAGACTGTGCCTGCTCCCCCACCCGCCGCGCGTGAACAGCTCCGCGATCGCTTTTCGATGGACGCACTCGCGGAAACGGGCGTACTCGGCGCCTCGCTTTGGCTGCCAGCACCAACGGGCTTCGACCCGCACGATGGACCGAACGCCATCCTCAACATCGAAGCACGTGCAGCCCTTGAAGTTCAGGCCGGCGAGCGCCTCTTCATACAACTCTGCTCCTGCTGCCACACTCTCGACGGCTACGTTGCACTCCGACCCCTCGTCGCAGGATCGTCCGTGGGCGCCATCGAAAAGATGCTTGCCACCCTGGCACGACCCGTTGATGCCAGCGGGAGCACGGTACCCTGGTCGTACCCGAAGCTGCGACTGAAAACCCGACTCGGGCGCCGCATGCCCCCCTTTCCCGGGACCCCGGTCGAGGCTCATGCTCTCGCCGTCTATCTGGCTCGCATCGGGGGCGACCCCCAGGCAGGAATCGTTCTCCCCACCACAACGGGTCTCGGGGAGACCCTCTTTGAAGACAACTGCGCCATGTGTCACGGGCCGGACGAGGACGCGCCCATGGCCGAGCTCGCCGCCGGTGCCAGCTTCGACGAGCTCTTCGATAAGTTGGGTCGGTTGCCCGATCTTAGCAATGAAATGGATGCCTTCGAGGGCAGCGACGCCGAAAGGAAGGCTCTCGCCACCTTCCTCGCAAAACTCGGCGGAAAGGAGGTGACGCCATGAACCCGATCTCGTTCGCCGTGATTCCCTACCCAGACCCGATGCCTGTGCCGGCACCGCTCGGTCTGACCTGGTTCCTGCTGCTACTCACCTTTCTGCTACATCTACTGGCGATGAACTTCGTGCTCGGCGGCTCACTGATCTCCCTGGCGCTGCGCGCCGATGCGGGAAGCCCACGCACGACGTTGCGAGCCTGGCTTGCCAAGGCCCTGCCCGCAATGGTCGCCGCGACAGTCACCTTGGGCGTCGCGCCGCTGCTCCTGACTCAAGTGCTCTACGGCCGCCTCTTCTTCGCCTCCTCGGTACTGATGGCCTGGTACTGGGGCAGTATCGTGGGGCTGCTGATCATCGCCTACTACGCAACCTATCTCGTCTCCTTCAAGGGTGAGGCGCTCGGCGGTGCGCGCACCGTTGTCCTCGCATTGAGCACGCTGCTCTTTCTCTCAATAGCCTTCATCTTCACCAACAACATGACGCTGATGCTCTCCCCCCAACGCTTTGCGCAGATCTACGCAGTCAACGCGAGCGGCTGGCATCTCAATCTTGCTGACGCAACGCTCCTGCCAAGATACCTGCACATGGTTTTCGGCGCCCTGGCTGTCGCTGGCCTGATCATCGCCCTCTTCGGTACTACGAGGCTACGAAACAGCGACATCTTCGGTCGCTATGCCATCGGTCTTGGTGGAAGGGTCTTCCTCGGAGCCACCTTGATCAACCTCTGCTTCGGCGCCTGGTGGCTCATCGCCCTACCCAAGGAGACGATGCTGCGCTTCATGGGAGGCAGATCGACCGCGACCGCGTCACTGGCCGTGGGCGTCGTCCTCGGTCTTGCCTCGCTCGCGATGATCCCCTTGGCCTTTGGCGCAAAACGTCCCGACAAACCCCTCGTCGGCGGCGCGATCCTCGTCCTCGGCACCCTGATCGCCATGGTGCTCGCTCGAGACGAAGTCCGCCAAGGTTACCTCGAG
>CAYSMT010000141.1:0-1286 GCA_964432135.1 uncultured Acidobacteriota bacterium | reverse complement strand
GAGGCCGCCGGCTTCGAGCCGGTCCAATGGGTCGCACCCCAGTGGGGCCCGCTGATCATCTTTCTCCTCTTGCTGGTCGGTGCGATCGCGACCGTGGCTTGGATGCTGTGGAAGCTCGCGTGCGGAGGTCATAGCGCGCACGAATAGCGCCCAATCCGAAAGTTCTGGATAAGGCACTAGCCTCCCAGACCCCGCCTACCTAGATTCTCCGAGGGGTCGTGCCAGGTTTATGTTGAGGAGGCGGCGGTGAGCCACACGACCTATCGCCTGGGGCGGGGTGAGGGAGCTGAGGAGCGAAAGCAGGGCTTTCTCCGTGTTGCCGTCGCGCTTGGCGGATCAGCCTACATCTTGGCTCGCGTTCGTTCGGACAACATTATTAGCACCGCAGAATGGGACCTGCTGGCGCTCGTGGGAGTGATTGTCCTAGCCGTTACGATGTTGCTCATCGCCATCTTGACCCAGCCTCAACAACTCCGGCGGCTGCAACGCCTAGGGCTCGGCTTGGACATGGTCATGGTGAGCTGCGTGCTTTTTCGCATGGAAGATGCGGGAGCCGTGTTCTTTCCTCTCTATCTGTGGATCATTCTCGGGAACGGTTTTCGCTTCGGTCTGACCTACCTTTGGGCTTCTACCGGGCTGAGCTTCATCTGTTTCACCACGGTGGTTATCGCCTCACCATACTGGCGCGGGCAGCCCGCATTCGTCGCGGGCATTTACATTAGCCTCGTCGCGTTGCCGACCTATGTCGCCTTCCTGCTCGTCCGCCTGCGCGGCGCGGCGGAAGCCGCCGAGCAGGCCAGCCGTGCGAAAAGTGCTTTTCTCGCCAACATGAGCCATGAGATCCGAACGCCCATGAATGGCATTCTTGGTATGTTGTCGCTGCTTCTCGATGCGGAGCTGGACGAAGACGCGAGAGAGAAGGCCGGCGTGGCGCTCGCCTCGGGACAAACCTTGCTTGGCCTGCTCAACTCAATCCTCGACCTGTCGAAGATCGAGGCCGGCCATGTCGAGTTTGAACGCGTCCCCTTTGACCTGCGCGAACTTACACAGCAACTCGCAGCGCTGCTCTCCCCCAGAGCACGCGCCAAGGGCCTTGAGCTGAGAGTTCTTCTCGACGACGAACTCGCCCCGAGCTATCTGGGCGATCCCACGCGCCTCCGTCAGGTCCTCGGCAATTTGCTGGGTAACGCACTGAAGTTCACCGACGAGGGGCAAATCATTCTTAGCGTGGCCCCCGCGAGAGACGACCCAGGCTGGCTTCGCTTCCAGGTCTCCGACACGGGGCA
>CAYSMT010000140.1:0-6893 GCA_964432135.1 uncultured Acidobacteriota bacterium | reverse complement strand
TTCCCATCGGCAATGCACCGGTCAGGCCGAGGCAGATCGGACATTCTCTTGTGTTGGGTAATCCGCCGAAGGCCGCCTCACACGAGCAGAAGAGCTTGCTGCGCGTGTTGAGCTGTGCGTGGACCTCGAGCCCGATCACCACCGCATACTCGCTCACGAGTCTGCTCCCGGGAGACTTCCGGCACGCTGAGCGCGCGAACTCCCTGGCGCGGAGGCAGAGCCCTTGCCGATCAGTTCTTCTTGACCGAGAACTCGACGCTTTGGCTCACCGTGCCACCGCCGATCTTGTCCGTCACGGAGACGTCGATCTTGTAGTCTGTTGCCGGGTACTGGGGCACGACTGGAAAGCTCCAAGCGCGGACGACACCTGTTTGCCCCACGCTCGTCTGAGGCCGCTGCTTGACCCAACCCCGAGAGGGATGGAGGTAGCTGAGCTGATAGGAGACCGTCAAGTTAGCATTGCCGTTCTTATCTGTTTGGGCACCAAGGACCTCGTAGAAAAGATTGACATTCTGCCCGGTCCGGATGATGCCGTTCGAACGAGGCACGACCTCGAAGCCGCCGGTCCGGAAGGGTCCAGCTTCGGCATCTGGCGCAAGGGGCTCGATCGACTCCGCAAGGATGACCTTCGAGAGCCGCAGGCGATCATTACCAACCCGCGCGACGATCTTCATTTCGCCAGTACGCGGAACGAAACCTCCTTGCTCGTCGGCGAGACCACCGACCATCGCATAGCGACCCGGCATAATCGAACGCGAGGCCGCAGCCACAAGCCCCGCGCTCGTCTCTCGCACGATGAAAGGAAAGGCGTCACTGCCAAGCAACCTCGCGTCTTCCTCATCTTCCCCGCGCAGCATCGCGACGAGGCGCTTGCCTGCAGGTAGCGGCTCGTCGAGGGGAATCACTATCCAGGTCAGCGTCGCCCCATTTTCGGCAGGAAAATAGTACAAACGCGCCTTCCACGGATCTCCTGTCATCTCGAGCTGATCCTCGAGGAGCTTACCAGCAGCCTCCCACAGCGGAATCTGCCAAGGATAGCGCGCCTGCGCGATCATCTCCTCGCGGGTCAACTCCCGGGGAGTATCGCCCACAACAAGAGGGGTGGGCTCCGCCTGCTTGGGACGAGGCGTGTCCGGGAAAAAGAGCAGCGTAAGCGCATCCGTACGACCCTGGGGATCGATCTTGAGCTCACGCTTGGAGTCAGTAGCCTGGGTGTCCTGCGCCATGGCCGGCATCACGGTGAAACCAACGCCGGCCAGGGCGAGCATCAGCAGCGGCAGCGCCCACCGCAAGCCTCGAACAACACGAGTGGATACACGCATGAATCAACCCTCTTTCCCGCGGCGTCAAGGCCCGCAGGCGAGCTGACTTTAGCATCGTCGGTACGTCAACAGCCACCACGCCCCACCGGAATCGAAGCCATCAACGGCATGGACAGCGCGGCACGAGCATGGAATCATGCTCGAGTTCGTCGTCATTCTACGAGCCCGGCCAGGGGCTCTTGGCACAGGAGTCGTGCGATGCCTCGGAAGATTCGGTCAGTGCATAAGCTCATCGTTCTGTTCGTCTTGACCTCTCTGCTGCCCGTCGCCGCGTTGGCAGCATCCGGAGAGAGTGACGTCCCTTACGAGACCGAGAAGCTGCTCAAGCGGACCGTCCAGAAGAAGGTTGATGAGATCTGGAAGGACACCGTCGGCGGCCTGCACGTCCACCGCGCGACCTGCGCGATGGACTTCCAGCCCGCAGGTGATGAGCGCTACGAGGTGGAGTTCTACGAAGACAAGATCGAGAACGACACGCTGACGCGGACACGCTACAACTTGATTCTCGTCCCCGACGGAAAGAAGTGGAAAATCGCCGACCAGATCAAGCTCGACGAAATCTCCGGACTCGAGCGCTACTCTCCTGGAGACGATAAGTACTTCCGTTTCGACTCCTTCTCTTTCGACAAGGAGGGGCTAGAGATCAAGGGTGGCAGCGGTACCCTCGTTATCCATTATAAAGGTGACGAAATCTTGGCCATGTCCTTCGTTCCTGATGGACTCGAGTACAACTTCGACCCGCCAAAAGATGTCGACTTTTATAATCGTCACCAGATCATCAAAAAACTCAAAAAGAAGTACCTTGAGTTCACGCCCGAGCGCGCACGCCTTTGGTGCTCACCTGAGTTGTGTCAACAGTATCTTGACGAGCTCTTCGTCAACCTACGCGAGACCACAAAAGAGGAACTCCACCCGGAGTTACTCAAGACGCTCCGTGAGGATGAACGCGACACACGCGACTATCGAAAGAACGCCAATTTCAGCGGCTTTGACTTTCCCGCCGACCCCGAGCACGTCTTCTACGGTATTGGCGTCCGGCAAAAAAATAAGAAGCACTGGTTGAGCCTGATGTACGACGCGTGGGATCCTCGGGAGTGCGCTGTCTCGGTGACGGGGCTCTGGCCGGTGCTCTACCGCTTCTACTCCGAAGAGACGCGTAAGGCAGGTATTGACCCCCGCATGCTCGAGGCCCGGCCGGACAGCGAGGCCCGCAAGTTCGATGTAAAGAGCATCGAGGGTACAGTGGAGCTCGCCATCAAGGACTCAGAGTCGATGTCGGGCGACCTGACTTACGAGCTGACGGCTCACCGAGATCTCGATTGGGTCAACTTCAGGATCACCCGCAACTTGCGCGAGATCGACGCCAAGAAGGCAGAGAAAAACCCCAACGTCAAAATTGATTTCTTCAAGGATGCCAACGGCAAAAATCTTTTCTGGATCCAAACAGGCCCCAACAGGGGTCGTGTTCTTTTCCCGACGAGCTACAAGAAGGGTGACGTCATCAAGCTGCGTATGAAGTTCTCCAACAGCGGCTGCATCTACGACTTCTCTTCCTCATACTCTTACGTTGATCGCGGCGGATGGCTGCCTTTCGTGCGCTTCGGCGACTTGATCGACTCCCTCAAGCTGACGATCAAGGTCCCGGCCAAGTTCAAGGCTATCGGCATCGACAAGAAAATTTCCGATGAGATCGTCGACGACATCCGCATTACCAAGTGGGAATCTACGCATCCCATCACCTTCCCGACAGTCATCTTCGGCGATTACTTCGAGCTCGAGAGCGAGACGGTGGCCAAGAAGCTAGACGGAACAAAGATTCCCGTGGTGATCCATGTCGACAAGAACGCCATGACGGATTCGAACATTCGCCCAAAGCAGCTCCGCCCCCTCGTCGAACAAGCAGCCCAGGCGATCAACCTCTACACCAAGGTCTACGGGGTCGAATATCCCTTCACCAAGCTCGACTTGGTCAACGACCCGATCGGGAGCTTCCTTTACGGGCAGGCCCCGGCTTCGATCATCTACCTCGGCGACGGCACCTTCCGCGGCGCGGGGACAATCGCTAGCGCGGTCGGCGGTAACGCCGCCAGTATCTCGCGCTTTCTCAAGACGGTCGTCGCGCACGAAACCGGGCACCAATGGTGGGGCTCTTCGACCACAAACGCTAACAGCGGGAACTACTGGTTTATCGAAAGCCTCGCGGAGTACTCGTCGGCGCTCTACGTCGAGCAAGCTGAAGGTCACCAAGCCTACCTGGGCAAGGTTGAAGCGTGGCGCCAGAAAGTCGTGGAAAACAACCTGATGTACCCAACGCAGTCGGGCTACACCGAGTGGGCCGGCGATATACGAGGGGCAGCCCAAGCCGCGATCTACAACCAGGGGCCTTTCGCCTTCCACATCATGCGCGAGACCTTCGGCGACAAGAAGTTCTTTAACTTCCTCCGTGTTCTGGCTCAGAGCACGGCAGGCAAACAGATCGTCACCCGCGACATCCAGAAGGTCGCGGAGTACGCCTTCGGCGGCAGCATGGACTGGTTCTTCGACCAATGGCTGCGCGGCGCGGGGTTACCCGAGTACCGGTGGGACATCAAGAGTCGGCCGACGGAGGATGGGCAGTACTTGATCGAGGGCACGATCTTCCAACGTGTCGTTCTCGGCAAGAAACATGATGTCCTCAAAGACACTTACTACCGCGGCGCCATTCCGGTCAAGGTCGCCTTTGCCGACGGCACGAGCAAGAAGTTCCCGATTCTTGTCGAGGGCAAAGAAACCCACATTCGTTTCAAGGTCACCAAGAAACCGAGGAAGATCGGCTTCAATGCCGAAAACGAAATCCTCTCCCCCGTCGTAGCGAAAGGCGAGGACTGGTAGGAGTACGCCTGCCCTCCGCGCGCCCCTCGTCAATGTGGAAGCTACGGGTTGAGGTGTATCTCGAGTGTGCCGTCTCGGCGCCGGGTCGTGAATCCGGTCGTAGGAAGGATGGTCTTGAGGGCCTCAAGAGGCGCCCGCGAGGGAAGCTGGCCGTGAAGCACCGTCTGGGAGGCGACGCGTGCTGTTGGCTCGTCACCATAGATCAGCGCCAGACCGGTCTCGCGGGAAACCCAATCGAGCAGATCGAAGAGGCTGGCTCCTTCCATATCGAATGGAACGGCCAGCGGCACTATCCAGTCCCAGATCTTCCCAGCCGGGTCGACCATTTCTCGTACAAGCTGCCCGTCGATGCCCGCCGTCAATCGCATCCCGCGTGTCGCCTCATGCGTGCCGGAGTCGGTGCGTAGTCGGATCCAGCCGTCCCGCACGCTGACGACGAGAGTGCGCGGATCCACCGCGACGGCGAACTGTGTCCCCACCTCCGTGATGGTCCCGAGCGGAGTGACAATCTCGATCCTTCCCGGGTGCGGTGCGTGACGATCGAGATAGAGCCGTCCGCGGGAAAGATAGATGCGACCCTGCGCAACAAGCTGGACGAGGCTCTCCTCGTCGACACGCAGATCAGCACCTCGACCCAAGGAGAGGCTCGCAGCAGTCCCGGGCGGTGTCTGCACCCAGTCTCCGGCAAAGACCTCCTCCGACTCCGCAAGGTGCGAGAGCATACCTTCCGCTGCGAGCCCTCTCTCAGGCCCAATGACGACTTTGCCACGAACAACCTGCGCCATCGCGACAGCATGCCGCGCCACGGGCTGATGAAAGGCGGTTCCTGCGAGATAGACACCGACCGCGCAGACAACGAACGCAGCGGCCGCAAGGCTCCAGCCCATCAACCGACGGCGGCGGCGCGCGCGCAGACCACTGTGCCATGCGGCATGGGCCGCCTCCCGGACGCGTTGGGTACGTTCGGCGTCGACCTCAGGGCGACGCCCAGCGAGCCGAATCAAGCTGCTGAGCAGATCCGATGACGGATGCCTCGGATCCTGGTGATCTTGTCGGTCATTCATGGTCGCACCTCGGGTCTACGCTTTAAGCTGCTCAACAGCTCGGCAAATCCTTCCCGGAAGGACTGCCGCGCACGGGTCAAGAGAGACTCCGCCGCCTTCTCGCCCGTGCCGAGCCGGACGGCGATCTCTCTGACGGACAGCCCTTTGGCGTACTTCCATTCCAGGGCGTCGCCGTAGCGAGGCGGAAGGTGATCCAGGGCCAGATGCACATGACACGCCAATTCCTCGCTGAGCAAGTACTCAAGCGGGCGCTGTCGATCGTCCGAAAGCGCCTCGAGCACCGCGCGCAAACCCGGCGCGTCATCGACCAAGGTCATGGGTTTCGTCGCGCGCTTGCACAGCAGCGCGCTGATCTCATGGCGGCAGAAGGTACACAGCCAGGTGAACAGAGCGGCCTCGCCGCGGTAGGTGTCGAGCTTCCTGAGTGCCTGGCACAAAGCCTGCTGCGCGGCGTCTTCTGCCAGATGCTCCTCCTGGGCGAGGCGGGGGAGCGCGAAGCGATAGAGCCGGGGGAAATAAGCTTGAAAAAAGCGATCGAATGCGCTTTCATCGCCCCGGAGCATCGCCCGGACCAGTTGTCGGTCGGATATCAGCGTTTCCGGCACCTTTGGCCTCCACCTGAGCACTCGTGAGAGGAGCTTGGCACAGGAAATCCTTCGATGGCGTGGAGAGCTTCTTGACGGCGAAAACCCAGCATAGGCTGCGAGCCCACCTGCCCATCAGCCGGCATCGATGGCCGTGGATCCTTTTCTTCGCGCTGGCCTGCTCTCTGCCAAGCGCCGCGGAGGAGTCGCATTTCGCCGGTCGATCGCTCCGCCAGGCGCTCGCCCTCTTGCAAGCCAACGGAACAGCCATCGTTTTCAGCTCCCGCCTGGTAACGGAGGAGCTGATCGTGCGCGAGGAACCGCACCCGGGTACACCACGAGAGATCCTCGAACAACTCCTTCGCCCTCACGCTTTGGCCGTGCGCGCAGGCCAGAACGGCGTCCTGCTCATCGTCCGCGCGACGACCGCCTCGGCAGAGGCTTCGGTCGAGGGATGGGTCCTGACACGTCAAGGACGTGTCCCGATCCCTGGAGTCGAGCTGCGCACCCTCGATCAGCCGCACAATAGGACGCGGAGCGATCGCTCGGGCCACTTTCGCCTCGGCGATCTGATGCAGGGCGTCCATGAACTGCGAGCGCTCGCTCAAGGCTTCCTCCCGATGACGGAGACAGTAACGGTCGGCACGGCGGGGGCTCACGAGGTCACGATCCTACTGGACCCAGCACCGGCGGTCATTACGGAGATCGTCGTGACATCAGGAACTCACGAGTTGATCGGCGAACACCCAAACCCGCCACATGTCGTCAGCGGCCGACAGCTCGACCGTATGCCGACCCTCGGAGGGGATCCCGAACGTGCCATCGGCTACCTGCCCGGGGTCGCGCAGGGCGACGGCAGTGCCCTTGCCTATGTCCGCGGGAACGATGCGCGCGACTCGCTGCTCGTCGTTGACGGACTCGAGCTCTACGAACCCTACCATCTAACCAGCTTGAACAGCCCCTTCAGCATCGTCGACGCAGAGTCCGTCGCGCATCTCGAGTTCACCAGCGGTGGCCTGACGGCCGCCCATGGTGATCGCCTCGGCGGTATC
>CAYSMT010000139.1:0-6894 GCA_964432135.1 uncultured Acidobacteriota bacterium | reverse complement strand
CCTTCGAAGCCGTCGTCCTCCCGCATCAAGCGTGTCAGCGCATCCACGAGATCGTCGACGTAGCAGAAGCTGCGCGTCTGCCCCCCATCGCCGAAGATCGTCAGCGGCTCCGCTCGAAGCGCCTGCATAATGAAGGTGCTCACGACACGGCCGTCGTTGGGATGCATTCTCGGTCCGTAGGTGTTGAAGATCCGAGCAACGCGAATTGACACCCCGTACTGACGGTGGTAGTCGAAAAAGAGGGTCTCGGCGCAACGCTTACCCTCGTCATAGCAGGAGCGAACGCCGATCGGGTTGACGTTCCCCCAGTAGCTCTCCTGCTGCGGGTGAATCTTGGGATCCCCATACACCTCCGAAGTCGAGGCTTGGAGGATCCGCGCACCGCTTCGGCGTGCGAGCCCGAGCATATTGATCGCCCCATGAACCGAGGTCTTGATCGTCTGCGTAGGATTGAGCTGGTAGTGCATTGGGGAGGCTGGACAGGCGAGATTGTAGATCTCGTCCACCTCGACCCGTAGCGCCTCGCAAACGTCGTGTCGAATCAGCTCAAAGGCTGGATTCGCCAGAAGCTGTGCCACATTCCGCCGCGAACCGGTGAAGAAGTTGTCGACACAAAGCAGCTCGCAGCCGTCAGCGACGAGCCGCTCACAGAGGTGGGAACCCAGAAAACCCGCCCCACCCGTCACGAGCACGCGCCGAGGATGGAGAGCCCTCATTCGCTATTGCCTCCCGCGGCTCCGCCATGAGCGGCGGCGCCAGCCACCGAACTCTTCGGCCGGCAGCGGTCGGACTTGACCCGATACGTTCCGGTCTGTTCGCCCTCGCCGCGGGCGGAATGGACCAGGCTCGCGAAAGGCTTCTCCGGCGCAGATCCTTGTCAGGGCCCCTCGACCCCACAAGCGTTGGCGGCACGCAGCTTGTAGTAGTAGCTCTTCTTGTTGGCGCCCAGCTTGAGATCGTCGTAGAAAAGCTTCGTCGTCTCGGCGATCTTGATGAATCCTCCACCGGGCTGCTCGGAGCGATAGACATTGTAGACGACGGCTCCCTCCGGAGCGCTCCACTCGAGTCGAAGGTGAGCGCGTGCGAGCAAACGCACGCGCAGATCGTTCACCACTCCGGGCGTAGGCTGACTCGTGCTCTCGCGCAACCCCACCGTCATGAGATTGCTATCGACGACCCCGCCGTTGTACGGGCCACTCGAGCAGCTCTCATCGCTCTCGGCGCGCACGATGTAGTAGAGCTGTTGGTCCGCCGGGGCAAGAGTGTCGTTGTAAGACAAACCTGTAATGCCCGAGGCAATGAGATGTGTCGCCGAGGGCGTGAATACCGGGCTCGTGTCGCGGTAGACGGCATAGCTACCACCTCCACCAGTACCCCATGAAACGGCTGCCGGCCAGGAGATCGTGACACCGTCACGACCACAGGCATCGTTGTCCACAACAGAGCGTGCGCCAGCAAAGGAGGGCGCGTCGCCGCAGGTGGCACAGGCCCCATAGTCGGGAAGGGTGCCATCCTTGAAGATGATCTCATCGACATTCCAGCCAGCGTATTGTCCACTGCCGTTACTCGTGTGCTGAAACTCGAGAGATACCCTTGGCGCTCCATCGACGAGCTGCGCGAGGTTCTGGGAGTAGACCGTATAGGTACTGTCATCGACGAGGCGTTTCTCATTGAGATAAATCGACACACCGCTGTCCGTCCACAGCCAGAGCGAGGCATCATCCCCCGCACCGACGTGCAGGTGGCGATGGAAGATCAGCTTCGTGTTCGTCCAATGACTGGCATCGGACACGGGCGACACGGCTTTGGCCGCGCTATCCGGCTCATAGTCGCCCGGCCATGTCCCCTGGCCCGAGAGGTCATAGCCGAGCACGTTGTTGTTGTTGTAAGCCTCTAACGGATCGCCGTGGCCACTGGAACCGCCGAGCCTCTGAGGAGCACCGATCTCCCACTCTCCCTCGAGAGTCCAACCGGCCGCTCCCGATTCGAAATCAGCTTTCCAGTACAAACCCGGAATTTTCCCGAGCGAGAAAGTGAAGGGTGCCCCGCCCAGATCGGCCATGCTCTCGAGGCCGAACTCGTTGGTGGCACGAATGCGGAAGTAGGCCTTGCCGCAGCTCGTAAATTTGTTGAGCAGCACGGAATGCGAGGTCTTGAGCCCCGCATCGCTGACAGTCTGACCGAGATCGGGTGTCATGCCCCACTCGAGCACGCTGTCCGCCGGCTCATTGGTCGTCCATGCGATCGTCGCCCGAGCATCGGTGATAGTGTTGACGGTGATGTCGCGAATCTGGGCTGCCGTGCAGTCGACACGCGCCGTATCGAAGGAGACGGCGGCGCTCCCGCTCCCGTCGTCCGCATCGCGGTAGCTTGCCGTGATGACATCCCCATCAGCGACCTGCAACAGGCCATCAGGCGCCGGCGCTCCCGCAGCCGTGGTGATCGAGCCAGAGAACTTCGAGCTGTTCGCTGCCGTCTCGGTGACAACGACGATCTCCGGCGTGTCCTCGCTCGTGGAGCTCAGCTCGAGCGTCGCGGTCTCGATCACCTCAGGATCGTGGTTGAGATCGAGGTCGGTCACCCAGAATTTGACGGTGTCCGAGCAAGAGAAGCGGGAGCCATCGATAGTCACTCGGCCGCCGTGACAGGATTGAGGACCCTCGCCAAAATCGCCCAGGGTCTCGAAATGGAAGTACTGCCCGCCGTTGTCATCCCGACTGAGGTTGCCATAGGCATCCTCGCTGCTGACGGAATAGTAGTAGACCGTGCACTCAGCGAGACCACGAAGAGAAACGCTGTGACTCGCGGTGAACCCCGGCGCGCTGGCCTTGACCGACGGCGGGATCGCCGCACCATAAATAACGAAGCTCGTACTCACTTCGTCCGTATCCCAACGAACCTTCGCACTGCGCAGGGCGAGATCTTCAGCGCGCACGTTGCTGATCCGGGGCACCGTGCAATCGATATCGGCGCTGTCCGTCTTGGAAACATTCGTGCCCCCATGACCGTCGTCAGCATCGATGTAGGTCGCGGTGACGACATCGCCATCAACGACCTGAACAACACCATCGCTCGTGGGATCGCCTGGCGCGACATTGATGGAACCCTTGAAGACCCCTGTATTGGCACCTGTCTCGCTCAGGGTCGCTGTTTCTCCCGCGGGCTCGCTTTGCGAGGTCACCTTCACGGTGAGCGAAGAGCTACCTTTAAGATCCGTATCCGAAACGGTGATCGTCAATGTTCCGCCGCAGTTGGTCGCCTGTTCACGAATCGAAAGCGTACCGTCGGAGGTCGCGCTGAGCAGTACAGCCTCGTAAGCATCCACGCGACCTTTGCCGAAGAGGTTGTCCTTGCCGGGATCACCGAGATCGACGGCGGTGTCTTCGAGGAGCATCTTGATGTCATCGTGCTTCAGGGCACCGTTACGCGAAAGCATCAACGCGGCAGCCCCGGCGACGTGAGGTGTCGCCATCGAGGTCCCCGACTTCGTCGAATAGCCGCTGCAGAAGCGGTGGGATTTCGTATTCACTCCTGGTCCCGCGACATCCGGCTTCGTCAGGCCTGGGGGATAGGGCCAGTCACCAAACGCCGGCACATCCTGCCAGGTCACCGGGCCACGGCTCGAGAAGGACGCGATGTTGTCACTGCAATCCACGGCCGCCACCGTGATCACTCGTGGCACGTCTCCCGGAGTGCGAATGTTGTTGGGCGCATGACCTGAGCCTTCGTTTCCCGCTGCGATAACCATGGCCGTACCCAGGTTGATCGTGTTCTCGCAGTTCGTTCGCCAAGTCGCGCGATCCGGGTTCTGGCTGTGAGGCCAGCCGAGGCTCATCGAGATCACATCCGCTCCGTTGTCCGCCGCGTACTGCATGGCTTCCCACACATCGGGCTCGTCCGAAAACTGCAGCCCGACCCGAACGACCATGATCTTGGCGTCCGGTGCCATCCCCGCCTGGGTCCCGCTCGTACCATCACCGGCAACCGTCCCGGCCACATGGGAGCCGTGAGAGTTATTGTCATTTGGATCGTTGTCGTGGTTGTCTATGTCGTAGCCGATCAGGTCGTCGACGTAGCCGTTGCCATCGTCATCAATGCCGTTCTGGTCGTCGGCGTCCATCACCACGCCGTCCTTGTCGAGATCCTCACCTGGGTTGACCCATATCTGCTTTTCGATGTCCGGGTGAGACCAGCACACGCCGGAATCGATGACGGCAACGACAACACCTTCCCCCGTCACGCCAAGCTCATTCCACACTTTCGGTGCGCGCATCAGGTCGACCCCACACTCGATCTCGTCAACACCAACTTCTGCCGGAGCGAGCCAGGGGTTCAACGCGCCCGTACCGATCGGACGCGCCGAGGGCTGCGGGTCGAGGGGCAACGAGAGCGGTGGCGCCCCGAGGGAGATATCCACTTTGGGAGACCAGCTCACATGCTCGACCTCGTCGAGACGAGCAAGGGCACGCACCTCGGCGGAAGTCAGCTCCGCGGCGATGATGTTGCCGATCCAGAGGTAACGCAGGTGCCGCGCCTTTTTCTCGGATTCGAGACGCACGAGCAATCCGCGCAAATGTGCTTGCGAGGCGGCGGCGTGCGTCTTGAGGGCGCGCAACAGGACCTGCCGACGCGTTAGCGGAAGCTCGATGCCTTCGGCCTTCGCCAACAGGCGCGAACCGGTGAGCTGATCCGCAAGAACGAAGTAAACCGGCACCAACTCGTCCGGAGCCGCCTCCTGGAGTACCCGCGGAAGCTCTCCGCGCAGCTTGGCTTCCCCCTCGTCCTGCGCAAGACATGAGTTCACCATACCCGCGAGAAAAGAGACCACGACCAAGCCCAGCACGAGTTGCTTCAACATGATGCCAACCTCCGCTCGCTAAGGGTCCCCCGCACCTCGGGACCGACCCATTGCGCCCCAGCCAGAGCGCCCCGCTAACATGTACGGTGTTTTCCGAACGAGCGCAGGCTTCACTTGCGCCGCGCGTCCTGGTCGACCTTGCATTGCCCATCATGACCGACCCCAACCTAGCTCCGGGGGCACAACACGGAAACACGTGATCACCGACACAAGCATGATCGCGAGCAAAGTCGCCACGACGATGACACCTGTTGGAACAGACCAGGGTGCTAACTCGGTGGACGAATCCACGGCACTTTGGAATGATCGCTGTCATGAATGAGCGATGTGGCCTGATCCTTCTCGGCTTTGCTAGTCTGGTCGTCGCCCCTCCCGCCACCGGGGCCGAGCTTCCCGATTCCTCGCTAGCCTACCGCATCGAGATCAAGATCGATCCAGCAACTCGTGACTTTGAGGCGCATGAGCTGATCACCTGGCGCAATCCCTCGGAGCGGACGATCGATACGATCCCGGTGCACCTTTACCTGAACGCCTTCTCCAACGAGGCGAGTAGCTGGCTCTCGGAGGCGGAGCTTCATGGCATCGGACGTTTCGACCTCGACCAGTTTTACAAGATTTTCCCGAATCCCTGGGGCTGGAGCGAGCCCTCCGCCATCGTCCAACTTCCTGAGAAAGAAGGAGGGCCGAGCGCCGTTCTTTCCTGGCAACCTATCCAGCCGGACGATGACAATGGCGCAGATCGCACGCTGATTGAGCTGCACCTCCCACAACCGGTCGCCCCAGGCTCCGAGACGCGCATCGCCATCGATTTCGCCGGCCGTCTGCCCTCCCCCTTTGCTCGCACCGGCTGTACGGAGGATTTCTGCCTGGTCGGACAGTGGTTCCCCAAGCTGGCCGTGCTCGAAACACCGGGCGTGCGAGGTGCACGCGAAACGCACTGGGTAGCGCACCAGTTCCATGCCAGCACGGAGTTTTACTCGGAGTTCGCCGACTATGACGTCACGATGGAGTTACCGGAAGGATGGCTCGTCGGCTCGACAGGCCAAACCGTACCACCTGCCGGCGAGGCTGCACCGGGCTACACGCGTCACCGTTTCGTTCAACGCGCCGTCCATGACTTTGCCTTCGCGACAGGATCCGCGCTCGAGGAGGTCGTCGAATCCTATGATCCGGCGGGGCCCGGCGAGCCTATCGAACTGCACTTTCTAATGCCGGCGCGCACAGTGGGGCAGATCGATCGTTGGCGGCCAGCCGTAAAGGGCGCGCTGGACCTGCTCACCACACAGGTCGGCCCCTACCCCTACGTGACACTCACGATGATCACACCGACCTTCAAAGCGGAGCGCACCAACGGCATGGAGTATCCCACCTTCTTCGTCGGATCGACGGCGGGAGGACAGCTTGATCGATGGCCGTGGAAAGAGGTCTTGCACGCCGAAAGCACAGCGATCCACGAGTTCTGTCACCAGTACTTCTACGGTCTGCTGGCGAGCAACGAACAGGAGGAGGCCTTCCTCGATGAGGGCTTCACGACCTACTGGTCCGAGCGGGTTGCGAGGAAGCTATACGGTTCCTCGAGAACGATGGGCACCTTCCTCTCGCGTCCGATAGCGATGCAGCAACTCTTTCGCATCGGTCTCGGCAGCATGTCCGACCGGATCCGTGAACCTCTCGTACGTAGGCCGTCGTCGCTCTACGAGCCCAGAACCTACTCGATGCAGGTCTATGAGCACGCTTCGGCCATGCTCGCGACGGCGGAAGGAATCTTCGGCGTCGACGCCATCGATCGCGTCTTTCGGGCCTATTACCGGGCGCAAGCCTTCCACCACCCCGGTGTCGAGGACTTCCTCGCCGCCGCCGAGGAGGGTGGTGGCCACGAGATGGCCGCCTTCTTCCGCGAAGCCTTGACGAAGGATCGACTTCCCGACTTTGCGGTAAGAAACCTGCATGTGAAACCTTACCGTAAAGCCCGCGGCCACTTCCTCGACGGGGCAGCCGATCCCCTCCCGAGCAACGAGGTGGACCAAGAGGGAAGA
>CAYSMT010000138.1:0-6961 GCA_964432135.1 uncultured Acidobacteriota bacterium | reverse complement strand
CCCATGACCCCATCCTCTCAAACAATAGGGTCTCCGGGAAACCCGGGGCGGTTCAAATTGCCGAAAGGGTGATTTGTACGTTCAAGGAAGAGTGCGTTTGGCTTCAGAGTTTCCCATGCATCGAAGAGGCGGAACTCGCCATCGGTCGTTGGGTCGAGAAGCACAACACCCAAAGGCCCCACGAATCACTCGGCTGGATGACGCCGGCCGAGCGGTATCGACAGTGCGAAAAGGCTGCTTAGTTGTACAACTTCGGGGGGGTCGGTACACACCTTCATCGCCCAAATCAGTTTGGCAGAAAAGGAAGGGCGAGCCCCGGCCGACACCGATTCCGCCCTCGAACCGGTGGAGCACAAGTTCGTCCACGTGACTTGCCTTCTTCGGCGCGCCTACTGTGGACGAGGGCGTGAATCCATGAATAATGGGGTTTCACATGGTACACCGGAGGTTTAACATCCATGGCCGCACCCCTCGCGTTGCTTGCCTTTCTCGGGTCCTGGGAGATCCTCGGTCTCGTCGTCATCGTCATCCTCATCTTCGGCGTGCGAAAGCTACCGGAGCTTGGCAAGGGTCTCGGTCAGGGTATCCGAAACTTCAGAGGCGAGATGCAGCAGATGCAAGACGACACCTCGCCGAAGGACAAGTCATCCGATTCCACGCCGATTGAGCCCAAGTAGGAGGTTGCTCCTCTGGCAACGCGCAGCGTCGAGGCGGGCGACCCTGGCCAGGCATACGGGGTTTACGATCCCACGGCCGGATCGGCCTACGTCCAGCGATTCGAGCGCGAAGTCGCCGCACTGCGTTGTCAGGCCCTCGGCTCTCGGTCGCTTCGCCAACGCCTGAGCGAAGCTGACATCATCCTGGTTGGGGAGTTTCATCCGCTCAAGAGCGCAGCCCATAGTGCCGCTAAGATCCTCAATTTGTGGCGAGGGTCTTGCTTGCTCGGTCTCGAGTTCGTCTACGCGCGAGATCAGCCGGCGCTGGATGCCTACCTCGCGGGTCGGATCGGAGACCGCGAGTTCCGGCGTAGGGTTCGCTATCGAGAGGAATGGGGCTACGCCTGGCCCCCGCTTCGCGATCTGCTCGCCTGCGCTCGTCGCTGGGGCGTGCGCGTGCGGGGTCTCGATCTTCCGCCCCGCGGCGGTCGGGCCGAGCTGGCAACGCGGGATCGCGTTGCGGCGATACGGCTCGTTCACGAGCTCTCGGGCACAAATCCGGGGCGGGCTGTCGTGCTCTTTGGTGAGGCGCATCTCGCGGCTTCCCATCTGCCGCGCCAGCTTCAGCGCCGGTTTGGCAGCGCTCGGAGGACGCTGAGGATCTTCCACGATCTCGAACGCGAGGATCTTCCTCGACCCGGTTGGTACGCCAGCGGCGCGAGGACGCTGATCAAGCAGAGTGCGTTAGCCAAGTCGCGTGCGGACTCCTTGGCCCGGGTGTACCGCGCCTGGGCGGAAGAGACCGTTCCGGAGGGCGAGATTGACCTGCCGCTCGTCGTTCATTCGCTCATCACCACCCAGGCGCATTTCGCGCGTCTCGATCCGCGTCGCGTGCGCATTGCTCCGGCGCGTTGGCTCGCGGATGTGTTGCCGGAGGTCTACGCGCTGCGTGAGAGTGCGCGGGTGACGCGCCGCCTGGCCGAGGTCGGGGTTTCCCGGGCGTCGGCACGGCGCTGGCTCGATGAGGCGAAGCATCGCGGGTCTCTCTACCTCCCTGGCGCTAACCTGATGCTCGCAGGGTCTGGTCTGCGGGCGTTGGCCTTGGAAGGTGGCCGCTTTCTTTCTCTCTCTCTTCGCCCATCGAGGGGCGGCGAAGGGGTCTGGAGCTCGCTCGTCGTCGACGCGTTGGCCTACGGTTTTGGTCAGGCCGTCGATCCGGGCTTGGGTGCTCGAGCCATTCGCTCTTCTGGTGATAGGGGAGTGTTCTCACGATGCCGAGCCGCGCAGCTCGGCCGGGAGATCGGATCTGCACTGCGTTCGGGAGTCCTTTCTCCGCGTCGCTTTCATCGCTGGTTGAAAGCAGATCTCTCGGACGAGCGGGCGAGCCGTCGCCTCGTCCAGGTCATGCAAAGAGCCCTCGTTGCTTTGAGATGAAAGGGAATAAGAAGGGGGAGTGGGCTGCTGCTCACTCCCCCTTCTCGCCCTTCCCGCCGCGCGCATGGTGAAGGCGACAGGGTGTGGCCCATCAAGCCCGTTTGGATGTGTTGCAGGTGTCTCGTGCAGGAAGTTATGGCGGGGCCGCGTTCGGGCTTGCAGGGTCGGGGGATCCCGAATCGCGGCCCCAGCCATGAGGCGGGACCGGCGAACCTCCAGGGAGCGGTCGGAGGGAGTTCATAAGGAAGTTCACCGCCTGGCGTGCCACCGCCAGGTTTGGGTCCTGGGGTATGTAGCTCCTCGTCTTCAGCGCAGGTGTTGCGAGGGTTCGGGGGCTCCTAACGTGCCGGATCTGCAGTTGGCGCGCTCGACCAGCGGCAAATCGTGTTCGCCCTTCATTTGCATGCGAGACGCATGCCAGAGCGGTCAATAACGGAGCATTTTGATATAACACGCTGCATGACAACCACTTCTGCAACAAGGCGATAGCCGGGCGCAACCGTGGTGCGTTCGTTAAAAGTCTCGTATTGAGACCTTTTGCAAGGCCTGCTGAAACCTGCACTCCACCATGACGTCCTAGATGGGTCGGGTGTCCGGGCGGTCTTTCCGACCGACCCGGCTGAGGTTGTAGCGCCGGATCTTACGAAAGAGTGTGGCTCGGCCGATGCCGAGAAGCTTGGCGGCGCGTTCTCGGTGGCCGCCGCTGAGCTCGAGGGCTTTGCGGATGGCGTCTTGTTCCACGTGGTTGAGTTGCGTGCTCTCCGTAGGCAGCTCGAGGCCGAAGCGCTGCGCGGACTCTGGGTCTTGCGCCAGGGTCTTCAGGTCGATCTGGCCGCCTGTTGCATGGATCGCAAGCCGTGAGAGTACATTTTCGAGCTCGCGCACGTTGCCCGGCCAGGTCCAACTCGCAAGCTTGGTCAGCACCTCGGGGCTGGCTCGCAGTGCCCCAAAGCTCGCCGAGAGCCGTTCAAGCAGATGTTGAGCGAGTAGCGGGATGTCCTCAAGGCGTTCTCGCAGTGGCGGCATGCGTACACGGAGCACATCGAGGCGGTAGAGCAGGTCTTCGCGAAAGGCACCGCGCCGGGTCGCCTCGGCAAGGTCGCGGTGGGTGGCCGCAACGACGCGGAAGTCGACAGCTCGGGAGGCGCTGGCTCCCAACGGTTGGACGCGATGCTCCTCGATGACGCGCAGAAGCTTGGCTTGCAGATGGGTCGGCATATCGGCGACTTCGTCGAGGAAAAGCGTCCCGCCGTGCGAACGCATGATCAGCCCGAGGCGCGAGCGGTCTGCTCCTGTAAAAGCGCCCTTTTCGTGCCCGAAGAGGGTCGCCTCGAAGATCTCGGCCGGGATCGCCGCGCAGTTGACCGGGACGAAGGGCCCTTCGGGTGTCTGACCAAGGCGATGCAGCGCGCGAGCGACGAGTTCTTTGCCCGTGCCGGACTCACCTGTGATCAACACGGCAAGGTCGCTTGGGGCAGCGGCCTCGAGGGTGCGATAGAGCTCTCGCATCACCACGGAGTGCCCGAGGATCTCCCCGAGTCGATCCCTCTGGCCAAGATCGGCTCGCAGGCGGTCATTCTCGGCTTCAAGGCGGGTGAAAGTGCGGGCGTTTTCAAGAGCGAGCGCAGCATGGTCGGAGAGCGCTTCGAGAAACTTCACGTCCGCGCGATCGAAGCGACGCGACGCGTCGCGGCTGTCGATGTAGATCGCTCCGACGAGCTGGCCCCGCGAGCGCAAGGGTACGCACAGGACGGCCCGGATGCCGAAGATACGCACCGAGCGAGCCTGCCGGAAGCGAGGATCCGAAGCCGGCGAGAGGGTGAGCACGCTTTCTCCTCCTCGTGCGCGTTGCAGGATCGTTTGCGAAAGCTGCAGTGCGTCAGCGGCGGTTTCTTCCTCGACGCCACGGGAGAGCACGACGTCGAGCTGACCTCGTTCGTCGGCGAGCAAGACGGCGCCACGCTCGGCATCGAGCAACGAGAGTGCGCGGTCCATCAGGGTCTCAGCGAGACGACCCGAGTCGTGCGTGCTGTTGAGCGCGGCAACGATCTCGTAGAGTGCTTCGAGGCGTTGGCTTTCCCTCGAGAGGGTCAACTCAAGCAGGTGCTTTCGGTCGGGTCGCTCGAGGAAGACGCGTCGCGCGTTGCTCTCGCCAAGACGTCCCGCCGCCTCCTCAATACGCGCAGCCGCCCAGCGACGGAGTGCCGCGGCGTCTTCGTGATTGCCGAGGGCCTCCAGCGCACGCGTGCGCAGCTCGAGGGCCAGCAGGCCGGCGTCGAAGAGACCGCCGCGCTCCGCTTCGTGCCAGGCGCAAAGGGCTTTGTCGAGAGCGGCCGCCGGGTCAGTTGCCAGGAGGGATTCGGCGCTCAGCGCGAGTGCTTCGACTCGCCCTGCGTCGCGTCCCCGGAGCTCGCCGGCGAGTGCGAGGGCACGTTTCGCGACCTCGGCGGCCTCCGTGGGATGCTCCTGTGCGCGCCAAATGAAAGCGCGAGCCACGAGGGCCTCACACAGCGAGGGCGCGTGCCCGGCGCTCTTGGCCGCGCTGACCGCGGCATCGGCCTGCCGTCGCGCGTCGGCAAGCTTGCCTTCGAGCAGGAGAACCCTTGAAAGCACGGAGCGTGCTTCCGCAAGCGCCGGATCAAAATGCGCCTCCTCCGCAAAAGCACGTGCCTTGCGCGCTGCGGCTCGGGAGGCCGGCAGCGCTCCTCGGAGAAGCTGAACTCGAGCGAGGCGGTTCCAGGCCACGGCGAGCCAGCCGAGCCGTCCGTGGATCTCCCGCCAGCGCACTGAGTGCCGGGCGGCCTCGAGGGCTCGGTCCCAGTTGCCGAGCATCGTTTCCGCGTCGGTGATCAGCGCATAGAGCATGCCCAGCCCGTCCGCCTCCCCTCGTGCGATCAACGCCTCGCGAATGCGGGGAAGCTGGTCGAGCAGCCGGCGCGGGTGTCCCGCTGCGAGGGCGGCTTGGCCCTCGGCGAGAAGCAAAGCGGCTTCGAGCGAGCGATCGCCCGCGGCGCGGGCGGGTTCTCGAGCCAGCACGAGCTCGCGCTCGGCTTCGTCAAGCCGGCCGAGCAGGACGAGACAGCGGGCTCGCGCAGCGCGGGCTCGCGCTTCGACGTGGCTGCCGGGAGGAGCGAGCGCCAAAGCCTCATCGAGTCGCGCGAGGGAGAGCTCGTACTCTCGCCCCCGCGCGAGGAGAATACCCTCTTCGATGAGCACGAGCGCTCGGACCTCGGGTCGAGAAGTGCGGGCGACGGCTTGGCTGACGAGCTCGAGGCCACGTTGTGTCTCGCCCAGATCGCCCAGCACGCGGGCGAGGCGCGCCATCGCCCGGGCCTGTTGGTCACCTCTGCCACCGGATGCGAAGAGGCCGAGAGCCTCCTCAAAGGCCTCTGCCGCCTGCTGGGGGCGGGCGCTGGCGACATGCAGCTCGCCCCAGGCAAAGGCGATCAAGGCCCGCTCGCGGGCCGCGTAGCCCTCGCGGGAGGGGAGGGCGGCTAGCGCCGCGGCGCCGAGGTCCGGCCGCCCCACCCGAACTCCCTGACGAGCGGCTCTTACGGCAAGGCGTGCGGCCAGCCTCGGTCGCGCGCCACCGCTCGCGTGTCGGACGAGGCGGCGCAACCAGCGCAGTCGCGGCTCGTCGCTTTCTTCCGGTCCTTCGCGCGCGCACAGCTCGAGCCAGCGTAGGTGCCAGCGTCGCCTTTCGGCTGTGGCAATGCCCTGCATCGCTCGGGCGTGCGGCGAGGCGCGCAGGTAGCCCGAGCTTTCGCGGACGACGAGTTCATAAGAGACGAGCACGCGCATCGCCTCGGCGATTCGGGCGTGTGAGACGCGGGCGGCGCGCGCGAGGCCATGTGGGCTCATGGCCTCGGAAGCCGTGAACAGTGCCAAGGCGACGAGGCGCATCTCGCCGCGCAACTCCTGTGGCAAACTCGCATGGGTCGGCAGAAAGCTGGCGAGCGGGTGTTGTTCGAGTGGGGCGAGGTCCCAGCCACCGGGACCGCAATGCAAGGTGCCGAGGCGTACGGCTTCGGAGAGGAGGTCAACGAGCATTCCGGGTCGGCCGTTCGTCGCCTCGGCAAGTCGTGCCGCCAGGGCATTCGACGCCGGCGGGCCGGGAAGGAGCGCATGGGTCAGCGCGCGCACTTCCCCCGGCCCGAGAGCATCGAGGAAGACCT
The DNA here is from genome assembly GCA_964432135.1 of uncultured Acidobacteriota bacterium. Lineage (GTDB taxonomy): Bacteria > Acidobacteriota > Polarisedimenticolia > J045 > J045 > JANTFM01. The sequence continues at coordinate 696 of CAYSMT010000138.1, read as the reverse complement.
CGTTCCAAGAGGGCGCGAAACGGCGCGAGCTGGCGGCGATGACGACTAAACCGTCCAGGTTGGCGAGGCGACGGGGCAGGTTATCGAACAGCTCGCGCATCGGCTCTGGGAGATCATCGACGTCATCGAAGAGCAAGGTCGTGGGGCCCTGGTCGGCAAGGGTGCGGATGGCAACGGGAAGGCGTCGCGAGAGAGGGAGTTCGCCCTCCCGGCCGCGCATGCGCAGGACGCGTCGGCCTGCTGTCTTCGCGCGCCGTTCGACCTCGCGCAGTAAGCGCGAGCGTCCCATGGCGCTGGGGCCCCGCAGCGCGAGGAAGGACGCTGGCCCGGCCTCCTCCTCCCATGCGGGGGAGAGGTTTTCGAGGGCATCGTTCCGGCCTACGAGAGGGATGGACCCCGCGCGGGTCGCGGGCGAGGCGATGGATGGATCCGGCAGCTCGATACCCATTCCCGCGAGGCGAGTGACGATTTCACGCGCGCTGGCGATGCGTTCGCTGGGCTCAGGGGCGAGGAGTTCGCGCAGCAGGCGGCGTGCGCCACGGGGTAGGTCTTTGCGTTGCGGAATGTTGGGGCGTCGTTTGCGCGCGGCGAGGCGCGTGTCGAGCCGGGTGCCCCAGGGATAGCGTTCGTAGAGCCAGAAGAAAAGCGTGGCGCCGAGGCTGAACAGGTCGGATCGCTCGTCCCCACTGCCGCCGA
>CAYSMT010000137.1:0-6970 GCA_964432135.1 uncultured Acidobacteriota bacterium | reverse complement strand
AACTCACCCGAGTCGCGATACGATCCTGCTCGAGGTGAGGGATGACGGCCCTGGGTTGGCACCCGCAGACCGGGAGAAACTCTTTCTGCCGAGCTTCACGCGCCGGCCGGGAGGAACAGGTCTCGGCCTGGCCATCGTACACCGTATCGTAACCGAGCACGGCGGCGTGATCCGTGCAGAAGGCAGCGGAAAATCGGGAACACAAATCGTGATTGAGCTTCCGGCGGCGACCATCGAACGCGGCGGAAGGAAGGGACAAGCGAATGAGTGACGCGAGTCGCAGGATGGTCGTGTTGATTGTCGACGATGAGCCATCCATCCGGGAAGCGTTGCGGCAGATTCTCGAGGACGAGGGCTACGAGATCCTTGAGGCCGCGAGCGGAGAAGAGGGCGTTCGTGTCGCCGTCGAGGACACTCCCGACGTCATCTTCCTGGACATCTGGCTGCCGGGCATCGACGGGATCGAGGCACTGAGAACGATGCGTGAACGCGGGGTCTACGCGCCGATCATCATGATCTCAGGGCACGGTACCATTGAGACGGCGGTAAAAGCCACCAAGCTCGGCGCCCACGACTTCGTTGAAAAACCCGTCTCTCTCGAACGTGTGCTCCTCGTCACAGCGAATGCCCTGCGCCACGCGCGTCTCGAGCACCGCAACCGCGCGCTGCGGACAGAGCTACGGAGGGAAGCCGAGTTCCTGGGACGCTCGGCGGCCGTCGAGCGCCTGCGTGAGGCTTGCGCCGAGGCGACCGATGGCGCGCCCGTGCTGCTCTACGGAGAGAAGGGTACGGGACGCCGCCTGGCGGCCCGCTGGCTCGCACTGCACGGACCGCGACCCGAGGGACCCTTCCTCGAGATGCAGGTCTCCGCCCTTCCACGCGAACGCCTGCTGCAAGGCCTGTTTGGTGAACCCAAAGGGCTTCGTGGGCAGTCACGGATCGCGCTGGTTGACGAGGGCACGCTCTACCTTGAGAACGCGGATACACTCCCACCCATGGCCCAGTCCTCACTCGTGGCGGGCCATCGCAACGGACGCTATGCCCTTGCTGGTCGTCGTAGCGATGTGCGCTCCGACTTTCAACTCGTCGTGGCGCTTCTTGAAGCACCGGAGGTCCTCGCCGCTTCGGGTGCGCTCAGCGAGGAGTTTCTCGGCATTTTCCGCCACAACATCGAGATCCCACCGTTGCGCGAACGCCGAGAGGATCTGGGCGATCTCGCCGAACGCTTCATCGGAGAAATTTGCCGAGAGTATGCCCGCGAGATTATGAGCCTCGAACCCAGCGCGCTCGAGGTGATGATCGCCTATCCGTGGCCGGGCAACGTGCGCGAACTCAAGCGCGTCATCGAGCGCGCCGTGCTTCTTGCGCCCCGGAGCACGATCGGTGTAGGTGATCTACCATCTCACATCAGCGGAAAGCAAGAAAAAACATCGGATGCTGGCGAGATTCTACGTCGCTTTGAGCGCGGCTGGCTCATCAGACATCTTGAGGAGTCCGATCAAGATCTCCCGCGGGCAGCGCGACGTCTGGGCCTCACTCCAGAGGAGCTTCGTCGTCGCCTCGATCGCTTCGGCCTCTCTCCCGACTGAAGGTTCGTTCTTGCCTCACCCGGCAGCGATCGCGTCCCAATCTCCCATCGGCCCCATGTCGGGGCCCGATGCCTCCTCAAGAAAGCTGCGCATGAGAGAGCCGAAACGCTCGGTCTCGATCAGAAAGGCATCGTGCCCATAGACAGACTCCAAGCGCACGAAACGACAGTCCCGGCCCGCATCGCGCAGAACGCGGGCGACCTCCTCTTGCTGGTGAACCGGGAAGAGCAGGTCGGTCGATACACCGATCAGCAGAGCGCGAGCCCGAATTCTCGCGATGCCCTCCTCGTAGGACGGCGCGCCCTCGCCGAGATCAAACAGATCCATCGCTTTGGAAAGATAGAGATAGGAATTCGCGTCGAAGTGCTCGACAAAGCGATCGCCCTGGTGAAGCAAATAGGATTCGACCTCGAAGTCCGCATCGAAGGGATTTCCGCTCAAGCAACCTTCGCGGGCAAAACGGCGGTCCCATTCTGTCGTGCAAGATGAAGACCTCGGCGCGGACCCACGCCAGGATGATAGGCACCACCCTGCCAGTCGGGATCACGCATCAGCGCTTGCCTCTGCACGAAGCGTAGCGAGATCGAAAGCGGGTATGAACGCCCCGGCGCGGAAATGGCGATCAGGCGCCGACAGCCCTCGGGATAGGCTGCGGCGAAAGCCAGGGCCTGCATCCCCCCCATCGAAGCTCCCAGCACCGTGTCCACCCTTGCGATGCCGAGCTCGTCGAGAAGACTTCGTTGCGTCGCCACGAAGTCCCAGACGCTCAGAAGAGGGAAAGAGCTGCCGTAGGCCTTCCCGCTGCCAGGGTCCATCGTGGAGGGACCGGTCGAGCCGTGACAGCCCCCGAGGACATTGACGCAGATGACGAACCAACGCTCGGTATCGATAGCCGCACCGGGGCCCACGACCCCTTCCCACCAACCCGGTTCGGGATTTCCCTCATGGCTGCATAGGTGCGACGAAGCCGAGAGACCGGTGCACACGAGCACGGCGTTATCAGCCCGTGGAGCAAGTTGCCCCCAACACTCGTAGGCGAGCTCATAACCCAAGAGCTCGCCTCCATGGTGAAGGCGAAAGGGTTGATCCTGGCGAAACCGGCGCGTGCCCGGTGGCGGCTTGCGGCGAGGCGGGTCGGGCGGTGAGCTCACGCCCGACTCATCAAAAACTGAAGCCGAAGCTGAGGGTGGGCACAAACTCAGACCGACTGCCCGGGATGATCCGCGTGGGATCTTTCGGGTGAAGGCCACGCACCGTCGCGAGCAGACGCGCGGTCCAGTGCTCTCCCCAGCCGAACTCAGCGCCGCCACCGATCTCGTACCAAAAATCGATGTCGGTGTCGTTGGGATAAGCTGGATCCGACGGTCCTTCGTTGGCCCACACGACCTCACCAATGCCGATGGAGGTGATACCCAGCAGGTGGAACTCAGAGCTTCCACTCAGCCGCCAAACGGCGCGCACTCCGTAGAGATTGACATCTACGTCGTAGTCGCTGCCAAGATCATCGACAACCGTTCGCGTGTCGTAGACCAGGCCAAGCGTCAGGTGCTCCTCGACGCGAATGCCAAAGCTCAGCTGATAGCCGGTCCCCGTGTCGACCTCGAAAGTGCGCGAGACGAGCGGGAATGTGGCTCCAAGCTGAATCTCGTAGCGATTTTCTTGCGCATGGGCTGGAACAGTACACAGACTGGCCACGATAGCCAGGCAGAACCCCAAGAACGACAGACGCTTCATAACCCCACTCCTGAATCTGAGTATGCACGCGGGACAGCCGGAAAACGGGGCATTCTCCCCGAAAGCGTCCTCGGGGGCAAGCTTTGCGGCGCGGGATAGCGGCAGGCTCACCGCGCCGCCCCGCTACTCGGCCGTGTCCAGGCCATGTATCCGCCCGAGTTCTCGCGTGAGAAAGGACTTGGCCTCCTCGGTCGTGTCACAGAGCTCGAAAAGCGAGAGATCTTCACGGCCAATAACACCCCAAGCCACGAGCATGTCCCAATTGATGATCTTCTCCCAGAACTCCCGTCCGTAGAGCACGATGCGGCGCGGGCGCGTCGCCTTGTGGGTTTGAACGAGGGTGAGGAGCTCAAAGAGCTCATCAAAGGTGCCGTACCCACCAGGAAATACGACGAGAGCGCGAGCGAGATAGACGAACCAGAACTTTCGCATGAAAAAATAGTGAAAGTCGAAGGAGAGTTCGCGAGACGCATAAGGATTGACCCCCTGTTCATGGGGCAGACTGATACCGAGCCCTACCGAAAGTCCTTTGGCCCTCGAAGCGCCCCGATTGGCGGCCTCCATGATCCCAGGCCCGCCCCCGGAGCAGACGATGAAACGGTGCCGCGTGCCCGTCAAAGACTTGGACCAGAGGGTCATCTGATAAGCGAGCTCCTCCGCGTCGTCGTAATAGCGTTGCAGCCTCGCGGATGCGCCGTCGTCCTTCCCGCTTGCGCGGGCAGAGCCGAAGAAGACGATGGTGTCCTCCACGTTGTAGCGCTCGAAGCGCGTCTCGGGCTCGAGATACTCCGTCAGAAGGCGGACCGTGCGCGCCTCGGAACTCGTCAGAAAGTCGATGTTGCGGTATGCCTTGACCGGCTTGGCATCCTTGCGAGACATGAAAAGCTCCGTCCTGGGAATGGGCAGCAAACGATCCGTTTGCTGCGGGAGAAGGGCAGCCCCGCATTATGCCGGAGATCTTCGACGCAACCACCGCATCAACACGCAGGCCAGGAGCTTCGGGCTCTCTTGGCGGCCCTTGAGAGCCCCTTCCCGTGAGAGCAAGCTCACAAGGGCGCGACAAAGCAGGCGCCGTACGAAAGGCGGGGAAAAGAGAAGGGGCCGACCTCCCAAAGGCCCGCATGCGAAAGCGCAAGCGTTTCGTTGTCATATGGTTGCGAGAAACGCGCACCGGTCTGGGCTCGGCTCACGTACGGCAGCAAAGCGGTTTACTATAGTCGCGCCTTTCCCGTGGAGATGTTCGACGGCATGTCGGTGAGTGCTGGGCACAGGCATTGGGGGGAAAGACGCCTTAAGGAGATATTCATTGTCAGCAGCGCCCTGCCAGAATCACGTCTGGATCGACAATCCGGCGAAGATGGAGAGCTTTCTCGCGGAGATTGCTGGAGCACCACGCCTGGGGATCGATACGGAAGCGAACGGTTTTCATGCCTATCGGCCACGCTTGTGCTTGCTTCAACTCGCTGCCCAGACTCCGCGCGGGCTGCGCATCGCTCTCGTCGATCTGCTCGCCATGGCCGACCGATCGGACGTCCTCGCCGCGTGCCTTGAAGATCCCGAAAGGACCAAGATCCTCCACGGGGCTGACAACGACGTGCGGCTCCTGCACCGGGACCTGGGCGTGGCCCTGCGGGGCCTGTATGACACCCAGGTCGTTGCTCGTCTTCTCGGAGAGGCGCGCACGGGGTTGGCTGCACTCTCCGAGAAGTACCTTGAGATCAAGCTCAGCAAGTCGGGACAGCGTTGCGACTGGAGCCAGCGCCCGCTCCCAGACACGGCTCGCCGCTACGCGGCTGCCGATGCGGCCGTCCTTTTTCCACTGTGGGAGATCCTCGATTCGCTTCTGCGGAAAGCCGGGCGCTCGGCCTGGGCTGAGGAGGAGTTTCTGCAATTGGAATCTGTCCGCTACCCTCCCTGGGTTGCGCCGCGCGATGAGGAGCTCATCGCGCGCATCTCGGGGAACAAGACCTTGGATCTCCGAGCCCGGACGGTGCTGCGTGAGCTCGCGCGCTGGCGCGAGGACGAGGCCCGCCGACGCGACTTGCCTCCGGTTCATATCCTTCCACCCAAAACACTGCCGTTGCTCGCCCGCATGCGCCACGCCAGCCGCCAAGCACTGCTGGATGCCGGTCTGTCGGAGCGCGTAGTCCAACGTCACGGCTCGGCGATCCTCGCGGCGATTCGACGGGGTCTCGCAGCAGCGCCTTGGCACCCGCGACCCGCTTCCAGAGGCGCGCGCAAACCCGGCGAAGCATCGCTTCCCGCGGGACGGATGGCAGCGCTCAAGGAGATTCGCCGAGCGCAAGCCAGCCTTCTGGGCCTGGATGAGGGAACGCTTTGCCCAAGCTCGGTGCTTCGCCGTCTCGCGCAACTCAGACAGGCAACAGGGGAGGATTTGCTCGCCGCGGGTCTTCGCCGCTGGCAGCGCGATCTCATCGGCGAAGCCGTCTTGGCGCTCCTTGGCGGCAAGAAGAGCTGACGCTCTCAGCGCCGCGAAGAAGATGCGGTATCAGCCTCGGCACCATGCATCGCGCCTGCTGCGCCTGTATATTCTCAAGAGGAGCGACCGTCCGGGACGAGGGTCCTACGAAGCCTGTTTCCGCTGCCTTCGGTCGCCGAGGAGATCAAACCATGGACTATCGGCTGCTGCGCTGGGCCTTCTTCGTTCTCTTGGCTTCGTTGCTGTTCGTCCCTTGTTATGCAGACGGTAAGCTTGTCGTCGAATCGCGCGCGTGGGATGCCGGGGAGGTGGAGCTCGGTGCGATTCTCGAGCATGACTTCATCCTCAAAAACGTTGGGGATAGTCCCGTGAAGATCACCGACGTCTCTCCCCAGTGTGGTTGCACCGTGCCTGAGTATCCGAGCATTATTCCTCCCGGAGAGTCGGGAGCGGTTCACTTGGTCATCAAGACGGGGACACTGCACACGGGCAAAAATTCGAAGACCACGACGGTACGTACCGATGCCCGCGGTGCCGAACGACTGGTCTTTCAGGTCAAGATGAAGCTCTATACACCGCTAGAGCTGCTTCCCAAACCCTTGGTTTATCTGCGCAGCGTCGTGGGGCAAGGCCAGGAGCAGAAGATCCTGGCACGTCCTCATCGTGAAGGAATGAAGATCACCGGCGTGAGCTCGAACAACCCCAACATCGCTGTTTCTTTCGAACTCGCTCACTCCCTTAACAACGCTTCGGCGTCGTCCGGTGGCCTGGCCTCTCTACTCGTGCCTCGCGATGGTGACGCCTATGTCATCGTCAAGCTGCTGCCAACCGCGAAAGAAGGCCTGCATCGGGCGGAGGTGCTCGTCCACACAAGCGATCCGGAGTTTCCGGAAGCCGTGATCAAGGTCAACATTGTTGTCAAGGGAACGGGAGAAGAAGCTGCGAGGTCTTGAAGCGTCTTGAGTTTGATCTGACCGTCGCGCACGTCGCGTCAAATCGCCTTCGGACGAGGGATTGCGTTGTCCCGGGCGAGGACCGATCTTGCTTGCGGAGGCGTCATGCTCTCACGCGAGCACGTCGAGACGAGCGGGACGACGGTTGTTGCCGCTCTGTTGGGTGGGGAATCTATCCCCGCTTCCGACGCTGTCGCGCTCTATCGCCGCGCGGAGCTTCTCGCGCGCCGCGTCGCGGTCCATGGGGCCTGGGA
>CAYSMT010000136.1:0-6974 GCA_964432135.1 uncultured Acidobacteriota bacterium | reverse complement strand
GGGATCGGAGAGGTACGACCCCGGGCTTTCGCGGGATCCGCCGGGAGTGAAGAAGCGAAGAGGGCGCGCGTATAAGGGTGCCGCGGGCTCTCCCGTAAGGCTCGGCTTTCCGCCATCTCGACGATGCGCCCAAGATACATCACCGCGATCCGATCGCAGAGATGGCTCACCAGGGCGAGGTCGTGAGCGATGAAGAGATAGGCCATCCCGTGGCGACGCTGCAGCTCGACGAGGAGGTTGATGATCTGAGCCTGGACGGAGACATCCAGCGAAGATACGGGCTCATCGCAGACGATGAACTCCGGACGCAAGGCAAGTGCGCGGGCAATGCCGATGCGCTGGCGCTGACCACCGGAGAACTCCCGGGGAAAACGATCTCCCGCCGCGGCGTCGAGGCCCACTTCCTCGAGCAAGCCCTCGACCTTCGCGCGAAGCGCCGCACCCCGGGCGATGCCGTGGACGAGCAGGGGCTCGCCAACGAGACTCCGGACCCGCATGCGGGGATTGAGCGAAGCAGCCGGGTCCTGAAAGACGATCTGCATCCGCCGACGAAAGCGACGAAGCTGGCCCGCGGAGAGCGATCGCAGATCGATGCCATCGAAGCTGATCGAGCCCGTGTCGGGCTCGATCAGGCGCAGAATCGTCCGCCCGAGGGTCGTCTTGCCGGAGCCGGACTCTCCGACCAGGCCAAGAATCTCACCAGCGCGCACATCAAGGTCCACCCCATCGACGGCACGAACCCGCCGGCCCCGACCGTAAACACCCCCTCCCGCGGAAAAATGCCTAACAAGGCTCCGGACTTCGACGAGGGGGGTGCTCACCTTCCTTCCTCTAGCAGGCAGGCCACTCGACCACCGGAAGAGGAGGGAGCGAGCACGGGGTCCTTGGAGCTGCAGGCGGGCACCGCGTCCTGGCAGCGGGGGTGGAAGGCGCAGCCGGCCGGCAAGGCCATGAGATCGGGTACTTGACCGGGGATCGTGGGCAGCTCGCCGCGAGGTACCTCCGGCGCGGGCATCGAGGCCATCAGCGCCCTTGTGTAGGGGTGGCGCGGATCCTCGAAGAGCTTCGTCACGCTCGCCTCCTCGACGATGCGGCCGGCGTACATCACGAGCACGCGATCGCACACCGCGGCCACGACGCCAAGGTCATGGGTAATCAACACGACGCCACCGAGCTCCCCCGCATCGACGAGAGTCCGGAACAGCTCGAGAATGCCGGCCTGCAGGCTGACATCGATGGCGGTCGTCGGCTCATCTGCGATAAGCAGACGAGGGTGGGCGGCCAGGGCCAGCGCGATCAACGCACGCTGCTTCATGCCGCCTGAGAACTCGTGAGCGTACTCCCGCACTCGGAGCTCGGGATCCGGAATGCCGACCCGTGCCAGGGCCACCACCGCCTCGCGAAACGCCTCGCGGCGCGGAGTCGCCCGATGGGCACGGATCACGTCGACGATCTGCGCCCCGAGGGTGAGCACCGGAGAAAGGGCGAGCCCAGGCTCCTGCGGGATGTAGGCAATACCTGCACCTCGGCGCCGGCGAAGCTCCTCTCCCTCGAGCTGGAGCAAGTCGACACCGTCGAGGCACACGACACCTCCGGTCACGCGACCTGGAGGCGGAACGAGCTTGATCATCCCCAGGGCAGACGCCGACTTGCCCGAACCAGACTCCCCAACCAGCGCAACGATCTGGCCTTCATCGACCGACAAAGCCACCCCGCGTGCCGCGCGGACACAGCCGCCGGCCCGTGGGAACTCGACCCGCAGATCGGAAACCTCGAGAAGCCTCGCACTCTCCATATACAGCGGGGAAGATAGCACCCGCGGCTCCGGATCGGTACACATCGCGAGCCCATCTCCGGACTGGCGCCAGCGGAGCCGGCGCACGATGTTCTCCGGCGACGCGGAAGAACGGACGAAATGCTGCCTCACGAAGCCGACGCCCCGGGAAAAATCGCTCAGCGAGGAACCCTCGCCGTCATCGCGTCCTCGCCTGGGCTCGACGATCACGGATCCGTCACACGCGCGCGCGCGCTGGCTCGGGTCTGGCCCGGGCCCGTACGACTGATTCTGACGACCCGCCCTACCCAGACGGTCTCGCCCGAAGCGCTTCCCGAGGAGGTCGCCCTCGTCGCGGCTGACGAGGCGATCGAGAAAGAGCTCGCTACGGGTCAGGACGAGCACACGCGCCGGCTGGCTATGCAGTCCCTACTCTCCGCTGGGGACAGTGGCCAGAGAAAGATCGAGCGCATCTACCTCTTCGGAGACCTGGCGACAGCGGAGCTTTTGCCTCTTCTCGCCCCGGGAGACGAAGCGACGGGCATCGACTTCGAAGTGGAACCGTCCGCGCAGATCCCGGACAGTGAAGCGCTCTGGCCCTTCGTGGACACCCTGATCGCATCAGATCCGGCCCTGGCCTATCCGCTCGCCGCGCTCCAGCCGGCGCTGCCTGTGCGCATCGTTCCCCGTGGTGATTCCCGAGATGTCACCAGGGCGCTGCGCACGCTGCCGGGACTCGGTGGGCGGCCATGTGTCTCGGTGGTGATGCCTGTACGCGGTGGTGAAGACATCGCCGTGCGCTCCGTCGCCGCTGTCCTGGCACGAACGCCAGAGCTGCGTGAGATCGTGCTCATCGATGACGCCTCTCCCGACGGCACGCTCGATCGCCTGGGCCGTATCGCGCACAAGGACGCACGGGTGCGCCTGTTGGTTAATGAGCGTCAACAAGGCTTCGCAGCGACCTCCAACCGAGGTTTCGCTGTCGCGCGGGGCGAGACCGTCGTGCTACTCGGCGCGGACACTGTCGTCACACCAGGCTGGTCAACCCACCTGCTCTCGCACCTGGAACGGCACCCGCGTATCGGCGCCGTGGCACCTTGCGTTAACCGCGGCCCGAGGTTACAGCGGGTTTCCAGCATCAACTATGACGAGGAGTCGCTGGCGGGGCTCGAGGAGTTCAGTCGCCGCTTCCTCGAGAGTCGCCCTCGAAACGCGACACCGCTCACGCAGCTCTCCGGGATCTGCCTCGCGATCCCGCGACGCGCGCTCCGCCTGGTCGGTGGCTTCGATCCACGTTTCTTTCCGGGCGGATTCGAGGACGAGGACTGGTCGGCGCGCCTTCTCGCGGGCCGGCTCATCCCCTGCCGCGCGGAGGAGGTCTTCATCCACCATGAAGGAGCCGGTAGCCTGGCCTTTGAGGAGCAGAGCCCGACAGAGATCCACGCCCGCGGGTGGCGCATATTCAAGGAAAAGTGGGGACTGGCCGACGCTTGGCCTCTTGAGCGAGGCTACCGCGTCGAGGATCTGCACCTCGGCGCCTACTCCCGCGCGCGGCATTTCATCCCACCCTGGAAGGCCTCGGAAGGGGTTGCCCGCTAACCTTCCCGCCGCAGAGGCACCGAAGGCAAATGAGCATGTTCGCGAGAGTTTGAACCGGGTCGAATTCCCCGCACACCATGTCCGCGGGTAATCTGCGCTAGAATCCGCCCGGCTGTCGTGATGGTCCGCAGAGCCACACGGCCCCTGGGCAGTGAGCTTCGAAGCGCGGTTGGGGTGCCACGCGTCCTCGCTGGGGCGCCCCAAGGGCAATACGGATTGACGCGGGAGGAGAGAGTCCATGACCAAGCGTTGGAGCCTGGCAGTCCTCGCGGCGCTCGCCGCGGCCCTGGTAATGCAGGCCACCCTGGCACAACAACCAGAAGTCCCCCCCATCGCGGGCTCCGAGACATCGCACGCCAGCGATGCAACGGCGAACGGCGAGGCTACGCCGGAACACGGCATGGAAGAGCCTGTCGAGGCCACGACAGAGCAGGTTGTCGCAGAGGGCAGCGCGCAGGCAGAGCACGCCGAGCAGGTGGCGCACGGCGGCCACCACGGCCCGGAGCTCGGCAAGCTCATGGGGCTGCTGTGGGTCCTTCCCTTCGTGGGCATTCTGCTCTCCATCGCGCTCGGCCCCCTGCTCGCACCAAATGTGTGGCACCACCACTATCCGAAGGCCTCTGTCTTCTGGGCTCTGTGCTTTGCGGTTCCAGCGTTGTGGATCTATGGCCAATCGGCGCTGCACGAGATCGTGCACATTTACCTCATTGACTACATTCCCTTCATCATCCTGCTGTGGGGTTTGTTCACCGTCGCCGGAGGCATCGTCGTGCGCGGCTCGCTGCGTGGCACGCCACTGGTGAACACGATCATGCTCTTGATCGGAACCGCTCTGGCCTCGTGGGTCGGAACCACGGGCGCCGCGATGGTGATGATCCGGCCACTGTTGCGGGCCAATGCATCCCGCAAGAACAAGGTTCACCTCGTCGTCTTCTTCATCTTCCTGGTGGCGAATATCGGAGGCGCGCTGACTCCGCTCGGAGATCCCCCCCTCTTCCTCGGCTTCCTGCACTCGGTGCCCTTCTTCTGGACGCTGATCCTGATCAAACCCCAGGCTCTCGTCGTCACACTTCTGTTGATCACCTTCTTCGTCATCGACACCATCGCCTCAAAAAAAGATCCGGCTGCCCCAATGAAAGGTGAAGTGCAGAAGTTCGGCATCGGAGGTGCGCACAACTTCCTCTTCCTCGCAGGCATCGTCGGCCTCGTTCTGATGAGCGGCACTTGGCGACCGGGCGAGTTCTCAATCATGGGAATCGGCGTCGCCTACCAAAATCTCGCGCGCGATGCGGGCATCATTTGCATGGGTCTGCTTTCGCTATGGCTGACGAAAAAGCAGCTCCGCCGTGAGAACGACTTTTCATGGGAGCCAATCCTCGAGGTGGCCTACCTCTTTGCAGGGATCTTCATGACGATCGTCCCGGCCCTTGCCATCCTCAAGGCGGGCAGCGAGGGAGCCCTTTCTGGGCTCGTGGCGGTGGCGAACGACCCTTGGCAGTACTTCTGGATCACCGGGAGCTTGTCCTCCTTCCTCGACAACGCGCCGACCTATCTGACCTTCTTCAACACGGCGCTGGGCAAGTTCTATCCCGGCCTGCCCGAGGCCTCAGCAGTGGCCAAGCTCATAGCAGACAACGAGATCTACCTCGAGGCCATCTCCTCGGGCGCCGTGTTCATGGGAGCATGCACCTACATCGGCAACGCGCCGAACTTCATGGTTAAGTCGATCGCGGAGGAGCAGGGCATCGAGATGCCTTCCTTCTTCGGCTACATCCTGCGCTGGACGATCCCGATCCTGCTGCCCTGCTTTGTCATCGTCACTTTGCTGTTTTACGTATAGGCGGCGACAAAATCATGGCCGCGATACCATGCGGCCATGGCCTTGACAGAGCAGCCGATCACGATCATCGGCGGCGGCCTCGCGGGAAGCGAGGCCGCTTGGCAGTGCGCCGTACGTGGGCTACGCGTTGACCTGTACGAAATGCGCCCGACACGCCCGACGGCGATCCATCGCAGCGACGCGCTCGCAGAGATCGTCTGCTCGAACTCCTTCAAATCCCTCGAGCTGAGTTCAGCCCACGGGTTGCTCAAGGCCGAAATGAGCGAGATCGGCTCGCTGATCCTCGCCTGCGCGGCAGAGGCCCGCGTTCCTGCCGGGACGGCACTGGCCGTCGACCGGGAGCTCTTCTCGGAGCTGGTGACGCGGCGGCTCGAGCGCCACCCGCTGGTCAAGCTGCACCGCGAGGAGGTGCGACGCATCCCGCCGGCGGGTCTTGTCGTCGTCGCGGCCGGCCCGCTGTGTTCGGAAGCGCTGACCCAAGACATCGCTTCGTTCACAGGCGAGGATAACCTTGCTTTCTACGACGCCATCAGCCCGATCATCGAAGACGAAAGTATCGACCCTACGGTCGTTTTCCGTGCCTCGCGCCACGGTAAGGGAGGTGGTCGCGACTACCTGAACTGCCCAATGAAGCGAGACGAGTACGAAAGCTTCATCGATGCGCTGCTCGGCGCCGAGCTCGCCGAGATGCACGACTTCGACCGCGCGCTGCTCTTCGAAGGCTGCCTGCCGATCGAGGAGATGGCGGCCCGGGGCCGGGAGACACTGCGCTTCGGGCCGATGCGGCCGATTGGACTAACGGATCCGCGCGATGGCCAGCGCCCTTGGGCGGTCGTCCAGCTCCGCCAGGATGACCTCGCGGCCTCCCATTGGAGTCTGGTTGGCTTCCAAAACCGCCTGAAGTGGAGCGAACAAAAACGCGTCTTTCGCATGATCCCTGGACTCGATCGCGCCAAGTTCATCAAGCTGGGCATGATGCACCGCAACACCTACCTCAACGCGCCAAGAATGCTACGCGAAACCTTCCAGGCCCGTTCTCGTGAAGAGCTGTTCTTCGCCGGCCAAATCTCGGGCGTCGAGGGCTATACGGAATCGACGGCTTCCGGGCTCGTCGCGGGGCTGGGCGCAGCAGCACTCGCGCGCTCCCTCGCTCCACCGGTTTTCCCTCGGGAGACCGCACTCGGCTCTTTGCAGCACTATGTGGCTCATGCGGCGGCGGAAAGCTACCAACCGACCAATATTTCGTTTGGCCTCCTCCCCCCCCTTGAAGGCGTTCGCTTGCCAAAGCGAGAGCGTAAGCGGGCGATTTCTTTACGGGCGATCGGGGCAATTCGCGCCTATGTTTTGGGGTGTCCCCTTTTCGCGGGGACCCAGGAGAGTCCCGATGACCTCATCGCCTGACGCCTCTGCCAAGCGACGCGCAGACGCTTATTTCAGCGCCTCGTTCGAGGTCGCTCGTCGCCTCGCCGACGGACGTGGCGAGGAAGCCATCGCCGTCCTGCGCAAGGAACTCGAAAGGACGCGAGAGGACGACAATCAGGTCGCCGGCCGGCGTTTTCTCCTGTCCCAGATTGCCCTCTGCCATGCGCGGATGGGCGAGACCGACCGTGCAGAGCAGATTCTTCAGGAAATGGAAAGCCAGTTTGCTCACGACGTCGAGACCGCACTCATGCTCGCCGAGGGCTACTTACTGCTGCTCAACAACGCGGAACGTGCTGCTCACCACGCCGCCCTAGCCCTGCAGCTTTCAGATGCTGAAGG
>CAYSMT010000135.1:0-6984 GCA_964432135.1 uncultured Acidobacteriota bacterium | reverse complement strand
TGCCGGGTCGTTCACAAGCCCTGGGGTCGCGAGGAGTGGCTCGTCGTCGGCGAGCGCATCGTGATGAAACGGCTGATCGTTCACGCGGGTCAGCGTCTCTCACTGCAGTACCACGAGCAGAAAGAAGAGGCCTGGCTCATCGTCCGCGGAAGAGCCTCCGTGCGATATGAGGAGATCACAGGGGAGATCGGCCCGGGAAAGGTCGTGCACATCCCGCAGCGCACGATCCACCGCATCCAAGCCATCGACGAGGTCGAGATTCTCGAACTCAGCACGCCCGAGCTGACGGACGTGGTCCGCATCGAAGACGACTTCGGAAGAAACGAACAAGCAACAAGAGAGTGAGCTTGAGTCAGATGAACATCTTCAAGGCCTATGACATACGGGGCGCCTACCCTACGGAGCTCAACGAAGAGATCGCCCGCCGGATCGGCCAAGCCACTGCCGATCTGCTCGGTTGCCGGCGCGCCCTCGTCGGGCACGACATGCGCAGCTCGGGCGTTCCGCTCAGCGAGGCATTGATCGGCGGGCTGCGCGACCAGGGCGTTGACGTGACGAAGGTCGGCCTTGCCTCCTCACCGTTGATCTACTATGCGGGGCGGGATTACGACTGCGCCGTATCCGTGACAGCCTCACACAACCCGCCACCGGACAACGGGATGAAGATCTGCGGCCCGGGTGCGCTGCCCATCGGCTCGGCCAATGGCTTGCTCGAGATCGCCCGGCGCGTGGAAAACCGTCGCATGTCTCCCGCCGGCCAAAGCGGTGCGCTCGACCACGCCACCCCCCGCGCAGACTTCGTGAGCTTTTCTCTCCAAGCCTTACGCACGGCCGCTCCCTTTCGGGTCGTCGTGGACGGAGGCAATGGCATCGGGGGTCTCGATTACCTCGAGCTGGCGCGACGCGAAACGTCCATCGAGATCCTTCCGCTCTACCTCGATCCCGATGACAGCTTCCCGCACCATGAACCCAACCCGCTCAAGTTCGAGACGCTGCGCGACCTGCAGGCTGAGGTCTTGCGCCAGCGGGCCGATCTCGGTCTGGCGCTCGACGGAGACGGTGACCGCTGCTTTTTCGTCGATGAGCGCGGCGAGATCGTCTCCGCGGACCTGATCACGGCACTGATCGCATCTGACATCCTCGAGCTGACGCCGGAAGCGACGATCCTTCATGACCTGCGATCGTCACGCATCGTCGCTGAAACGATCACGGCCCATGGCGGACGCGCCATCGAGTGTCGCGTCGGCCACGCCTTCATCAAGAAAGCCCTGCGCGAGGAGGGCGGTCGCTTCGCCGGTGAACTCTCAGGGCACTTCTATTTTGAGGAGTCCTCCTTCGCGGAAAACACGCTGATCGCACTCTTCCGGGTGCTCAATATCCTCGCTGCACGTGGAGAAAACCTCTCCAAAGCAACGGCGCCTCTGCGCAAATACTACGGGAGCGGCGAGATCAATTCTCGGGTCGAAAACGGCTCCGCGATCATGGACGATCTCGCCCGCCGCTACGCTGGAGGAGAGATCTCTCGCCTCGACGGACTGAAGGTCTCCTTTGAGGACTGGTGGTTCAATGTCCGTCCATCAAACACGGAGCCTTATCTGCGCCTCGTCCTCGAGGCACAGAGTGAGACGGCGCTCAAGACTCACCGGGACGAGCTCCTCGCGGTGATCCGTGATTGATGGTCCTCAGAAGCAGGGTCCGCGACACCGCGACGGCTCAGCGAAGCCTATCCCACGCTGGGTCCTTGCCGGGGAACCCACGATGCGCATTATTAGCTGCGAGACCGCGCGTAGGTGCGGTACGCCACCGCCGGCAGATGCCGGCTCGTTCGGCTTTCGCCGCGACGATGCAGGGAGCAACAACGAGGCCCCGTGCGGGACGCGCGACGAGATGGAGCGTAGGCAGGTGAATGACGCGGCGCAGGCGGCGCGCAGGATCCTTATCGAGATCCTCGACAAGGTGCTCCCCTCGCCCCTTCCCGAGGCGTGGCCCGACGAACGCCCCCTCGTCGAGGCTGGACTCGACTCGCTTGGCGTCCTGGCCATCGTGAGTGAACTCGAGACCCGCCTCGATGTCACGCTCACGCAGAACGAGCTGAGCGAGGAGTTCTTCGCGACCTTCGGCGGGCTGCAATCCCTCCTCATTCGCCAACGCGGCAACGGAGGGCCAGTGTGACACCCTATCTCGTGCATCACTTCCTCGAATGCAGCGCTGATCGCCGTCCGGAGCACCCCTTCCTCGTGCAGGAGGGGAAGAGTGCGACCTATGGCGAGATCGAATGTGGCGCGAACCGCTTCGCACACTTCCTCTTGCGTGAGGGGCTCGAGCACGGCGACCGGGTTGGCTTGCTCTGCCACAACGCACCGGTCTATGTCGAGGCCTATTACGGCGTGCTCAAAACCGGGGGTATCGTCGTCCCGCTGAACACGGCGGCGGACGGTCCCGCGCTCGCCGGCTATCTCGAGGACTGTGGCGCCCGCGCCCTGATCGTCGGGCCGCGCTTTGAACGACCCGTAAGTCAGGCACTGACCACTCTCCCGGAGCTCGAGATCCTCGTGATGCCCGACCCGAAGCGGATCAAGACCATCCCGGCGCATATCCGCTGCGCGCGTCTGGACGAGATCGGAAACATCCGTGACGCCTCCCGCCCCGAGGAATCGCTGGTCGACCTTGATGACGCAGCGATCATCTACACCTCGGGCTCGACCGGTAAACCGCGAGGCGCAACGCTCAGCCACTTGAACCTGTGCACGAACACTCGCTCGATCGTCAGCTACCTCGGTCTTCACGACGACGAGCGCGTGCTGCAAGTCCTCCCTTTCTACTACGTCTACGGGCAGTCGCTGCTCAACACCCATGCCGCCTGTGGAGGCACGGTGGTCATCGAGAACCGCTTTCTCTTCCCGAATACGGCACTCGATACCCTCGAGAATGAGCGTTGCACGGGCTTTAGCGGTGTTCCCTCGACCTTCGCGATCTTGCTCAACCGATCAAACTTCGCCGAGCGTAAGCTCGAGCATTTGCGCTACATCACCCAAGCCGGGGGTGCGATGAGTCCGGAGCACACGCGGCGACTGATGGGCATCCTCTCGGGAAAGAAGATCTTCGTAATGTACGGGGCAACGGAGGCGTCGGCCCGGCTGAGCTATCTCCCACCCGAGCGCCTCGCGGAGAAGGTCGGTTCGATCGGCGTGGCGATCCCCAACGTCGAGCTGCGCGTGCTCCGCGAGGATGGCCGAGAGGCCGCACCTGGCGAGGAAGGCGAGATCGTCGCCCGTGGCGCAAATATCATGCGCGGCTATTGGGGTGATGCCGAGGAAACCCGCCGAGTCCTCGGACCCGAGGGGTACCGCACGGGAGACCTCGGGCGTATCGACGAAGACGGCTTCTTCTACGTCGTCGGCCGCAAGAAGGACATGATCAAGGCAGGAGCGCACCGCATCTCCGCCAAAGAGATTGAGCACGTCGTCCTCGAGTTCCCCGATGTGCATGAGGTCGCAGCTATCGGTGTTCCCGACGAGTTGCTCGGGGAGACGATCCGTATCTACGTCGTGTTGCGACCGGACGGCGGACAAGATCCCGAAGCACTCAAAGGCTTTCTCAAGCAGAGGTTGCCGCCATTCAAGGTGCCGTCCTCGATCGTAGTCGTCAGCGATCTCCCGAAGAACGAGTCGGGAAAGATCATGAAACAGCTCCTCAGAGAGCAGGCCGCCGCGACGATGCGGGCAGGCGAAGCGGAGGTTTGACATGGCTTTGAGTCCCGATGTGCTGAAGATGGATCCCGCTGAAGAAACCCGCCGTCTCGAAGAGGTAATCCGGCGGCAAGTCCGGCGCGACATCCGTCGCCAGGGCGCCGTGGTGGGCGTCTCCGGCGGCGTGGACTCCGCCGTCGTCCTCGCCCTGACCGTAAGGGCTCTCGGCCCCAAGAAGGTGCTCGGGATCAAGATGCCTGATGCGCACTCCAGCCCGGAGTCGGCGCAGCTCGCTCAGGAGCTTGGCGACCAGCTCGGCATCGAAATGATCACCGAGGACGTCACCGAAGCGCTGACCGGGCTCGGCTGCTATCGGCGGCAGGCCGAGGCGATTACGCATCATTTTCCCGACTTCGATCCGGAGCGAGATAAGTTCAAGATCCACCTTGGCGAGGGCATCCTCGAACAGGAGCGGCTGAACTACTTTCTCTTGACCGTGGAGTTCGCCAACGGGACGACGAAGTCGACCCGCCTCGGGCCGCGCCAACTCAATCAGATCGTCGCGGCAACGAACTTCAAGCAGCGCGTACGCTCTGCGATCCTCTATTTCCACGGCGAGGCACTCAACTACTGCGTCGTCGGCACCTGCAACCGTAACGAGTGGGTCGTCGGGTTCATCGTCAAGCACGGGGACATCGCCGTCGATATCAAGCCGATTCAACACCTGTATAAGTCCCAGGTCTACGCGCTGGCCGACTACCTCAAGGTTCCGAAGGGCATCACGGATCGTCCGCCCTCGTCGGACACATACTCTGCAGAGCAGACCCAGGAGGAGTTCTTCTTCTCACTCCCCTTCGCTCAAATGGACATCCTGATCTATGGCTGGGAACACGACATCCCACCCGCCGAGACGGCCGCCGTGCTCGATCTGAGCGAGGAGCAGGTCCAACGGGCCTACACCGACCTGATGAAGAAGAACCGCACGACCGAACACATGCGCCACATGCCCTTGGCGGCCTACCGCTAAGAAGTTTTCACACGTGGCTCACTGTCCCGGATCAAGGGGAGCGACGGTCGCCGTGACGGCGCGCCTGCGAGACGCTTGCAACGCATTGTAAGCACCAGAAAGGGCGCAGGATGCGGCGCCGCACATCCCCTCTCAGTGTTCAGCTCTGGCCCGTGCCGCCGCGGCCTTGGCGTCTTTTCCCCAGGCCTCGTAAAGAGTCGCGAGCTCGCCGTAGTACTCCCTGATGCGGGGGCTGTCTTTGTAGCAAGAAACGAGCTTCTCGAGAGCCTTGCAAGCCTTCTTGTAGCTCTCGTTGCGAGTCTGAGCCTGGCCGAGCAAGAGCAGAACCCGCGCCTGGGCCTCTTCGGGATTCTTCCCCGTGCGCTCGGCCACGGGCAACGCCTTGAGAGCTCGACGGAGGTAGACCACCGCACGCTCGGGGTTTTCGAGACGGAGATAGAGCGCGCCCAGCGCCTCCAGGGCCGCGTGGTCCTTCTTATCTTGCTTGATCCGGGCTTCGAGACGCGCGAGCTGCGGCGCGCTCTCGCGCACGGTGCGCACGACGGTCAGCACCTGCTCCGCCGTGCGGTAACCCGAGAAACGCAGGATCTCCTCGCCGCTCGGCGTCGTGAATACAACCGTTGGGTAACCCTCAGCGGGGTAACGCATCGCCGCCGCCTTGGCAATATCTGCATCGAGCTTGGCGCAGACGAAGCCTTTGGCAGCCTCGACGACCCGCGGATCGCCGAAGGACTCCTTGTCGAGCTGTTTGCAGTAAACGCACCAGGAGGTGTAGAAGTCGATCATCATCGGCTTCGACTCCTGGCGCGCCATCTTAAGCGCCTGGCCATAGTCCTCGAGCCAGGCGATATGGACACCATCCGAGGCCTGAGCGACAAAACCGGCGACCAGCAGCAGCGATACCACGACGCAACGCAGCTTTCTTGCCCCGACCATCCCGAGCATCAACGAGAAGAGCG
The DNA here is from genome assembly GCA_964432135.1 of uncultured Acidobacteriota bacterium. Taxonomy (GTDB): domain Bacteria; phylum Acidobacteriota; class Polarisedimenticolia; order J045; family J045; genus JANTFM01. The sequence continues at coordinate 1,309 of CAYSMT010000135.1, read as the reverse complement.
CTTCACATCTCATAGGAGAGCCCTGCCCAGATGTAGCGGCCGCGCAGCGGACCCCAGTTAAACTCGTAACGAGGATCATCAAGCCAACGTTGAATGACATTCGAGATGTTGTCCACGCCGGCGCTGAGCTTGAACTTCTGGCTGAGTCGGAAACGGGTGCGGAAGTTGTAAACCCACAAGGCCGGCGTCTCCCGCGTCTCGAGCACGGCGAAGAGCCCTTGATCGGGAAGCTTCTGGACAAGCATCGATCCGGTGTACTGTCCTTCGAAGGTGAGCTCGATCCCCCGCGTCTTATCTTCCCAGCTCACACTGCCACTACCCTGCTTGCGAGCGATGTCCGGCACCCGTCCTGCTTCGACCTCATAAGAGAAATCGCGCAATGGGAAGAAGGGATCGTCCTCGGGAACATCCAAGAATGGGAAGACGAGCAGCGGATCATCGTGCGTGGCACTGACTCGAGTCGCATTACCCGAGATCGTAAACTCCCCCAGGCGCAGCTCGAGGCCGAGCTCTCCCCCCTGGATGCGCACCTGCTCGTAGTTGACCTGCTGGAATGAGGGATGGAAGTAGGCGTATGAAAAGGTCGCACGCTTCTCGATGTAGTTATCGTAGTCGTTTCGGAAAAGCGAAGCATTGAGTTTGATCCAAGGAGCGGGTACGTAGTTCAGGTCCAGGAGCAGATTCTTCGAGCGCTCAGGTTTGACCCGTGAGTTGCTCTGTACCCGTGCGCCACAACAAATCCGCTCGAGGATCGGGCGCGGCGCCGTGAAACCGTAACCGGCCGCGAGCGCCAAATTAAGCCCTTTGGCCGCCTTCCAACTGAGCTCGCTGCGCGGCGAAAACTCCGATCCGAACTGTCCCAGATCGTCATAGCGCAAACCCGCTGTCAGGTTGACGCGGTGCGGCAACGCGAACTCAAACTCAGCATAGGCCGATTGCTGCTCGATGACGTCGTGGATGAACTGCGCCGGGCTGTCCCAGATGACGCCCTTGGTGTCAAGGTCCTGGTAGCTCAGACCCGCGGTGAAGGTGTGTTGGTCCCACACCGTTCGCGTGTAACGCAGGTCGCCCAGTAGAATCGACTCGTCGATTTGCATGTAGGGCTGCTGCTGGTAGACATCGGCAGTATCGTCCCGAGTATCTTGATCGCGGGTCGTATAACGACCCCTCACACTCAAGCGCGACCCATCATCGAAGCGTTGGACAAAGGCGAGGAAAGCTTCGTCGCGTTGAATGTCGACATCTTCTCTGTAGAAAGAACCAAAATGAATAGGCACATCGCCCTTGTAGGCCCCTTTGTTGGCCTCTT
>CAYSMT010000134.1:0-6987 GCA_964432135.1 uncultured Acidobacteriota bacterium | reverse complement strand
TGAGCTGGCCGAGTGTCTGGCCTACGACAAGACCGCCCCAGTGGCGAAGATCGGCGAGTTGCGGCTCGATCTGCTTCGCGGAAAGGCCGAGTGCGCGTCGTAGCTCGCTCATCTTCTCGGGAATCACGGGATAGAGCAGTCCAGAGACGATGCGTAGCGCTTCAAGAGTGTTGTAGAGCACCGCGTTAAAGCGCGCGCCCTCTCCCGCTGAGAGCAGCTTCCAGGGTGCGGCCTGATCGAAATAGCGATTCGCCGCGCGGACCGCTGCGAGCACTTCCGCCAGACCGCGATCGAGGCTCATGCCCTCGAGATGGGCCTTCATGTGGTCGACCGCCGCGAGGCAAGCCTCACGCAACCGTTCCTCTTCTGGCCCCTCGATGGCATCGTTCGCAGCGGGGATGATGCCGTCGAGGTTGCGCTCGACCATCCGCATCGAGCGACTCGCCAGGTTGCCGAGGTCGTTGGCGAGTTCCGCGTTGTAGCGCAGGACGAAGGCCGCCTCGCTGAAGTTGGCGTCCTTGCCAAGAGACATCTCGGCCATCAGGAAGTAGCGCAGCGCGTCCACGCCGTATTTCTGCGCCATGTCCATTGGGTTGGTCACGTTACCGAGAGACTTCGACATCTTCGCGTCGTTGGTCAGCCACCATCCGTGCGCAAAGATTGTGCGAGGCAGGGGCAAGCCCATCGCGTGGAGCATCGTCGGCCAATAGACAGTGTGGGTGGTCAGGATGTCCTTGCCGATGAGCTGCATGCTTGCTGGCCACCAGCTGGCGAAGGTTTCATCGTCGCGCCGATACCCGATGGCGCTGATGTAGTTGACAAGTGCGTCGAACCAAACGTAACAGACGTAATCCGGGTCGAAGGGTAGCTCGATGCCCCAGGGAAGGCGGCTTTTGGGTCGCGAGATGCATAGATCCCCGAGGGGTTGGCGCAAGAAGCCGAGGGTCTCGTTGCGGCGGAAGTCAGGTTGAATAAAGTGGGGATTGTCTTGGATCGTGTCGATCAGCCATTGCTGATAGGCCGACATGCGGAAGAAGTAATTCGACTCGATGATCTTCTCGACCTCGGTCCCTTCTGGGCTCTTGCCATCGACGAGCTCAGCCTCGGTGTAGAAGCGCTCCTCACGCACGCTATACCAGCCCTCGTACTCGCCGCGATATATTTCGCCCCGCTCGAACAGCTCCGCAAGAATCTCCTGCACGACGACCTTGTGCCGCGCTTCGGTTGTGCGGATGAAGTCGTCGTGGGTGATCTCGAGGCGTTTCCATAGCTCTTGGAAACGGACGACCGTTCGATCGCATTGCTCCTGTGGAGAGATGCCGAGCTTGCCCGCTGCTTCGTAGACCTTCTGGCCGTGCTCGTCCGTCCCGGTCAGGAAGTGGGTCGGCACGCCCAGCAGCCGGTGATAGCGGGCAAGCACATCCGCGAGCAGGGTTGTGTAAGCATGCCCGATATGCGGGGCGTCGTTGACGTAGTAGATCGGTGTCGTGACGTAGAAGCTGTCCATCGTGAGCGCTCCATTCCTGCGGGCTTGGGTCTGCCCGGGCACAGCACTGCGCCCGGGCCCGTAAAGGTAGCTTGCAAGCTTGGGAAAGGAAAGTCGGGGGCGTCCGATGAGCTCAGCCGCTCGGGTGCTTCACCAGGTTTTCGAACGCGGATCACTCGGCAGGCTGGCGAGCAGTGCCCTTACGGCGGTTGCGAGTTGGTCGTCATCACAGATGGACGTGTCCTGCTCTGGAGGGCGCGAGACGATGATGTCGGGGACGACGCCGTGGTTTTCTTGATTCTCGCCGGATATGCCGTCGTACCACCCGCGTGTCGGCAGGCGCACCAGGGCGCCATCGAGGGTCTGCATACCCCCGGTGGAAATGACGGCGCCAAAGGTCGACGTGCCGATCAACAGGCCCCGCTTAAGATTCTTGAAGGCGCGGGAGAAGATCTCTGCGTTCGAGTAGGAGGCTTCGTCACAGAGTGTGGCGGCTGGACGCGTCCAAGCGGCTAGCGGCAGACGGTTTTGGGGATAGGCGCGGGAAGTTCCGTCAGCATCGCGGGGCACCGTGAAAGCATGTCGCCGCACGTTGAGAACGGCCATCAGGTAGTCGGTCGTCCAGCCGCCGCCGTTGGATCGCACGTCGATCAGCAGCCCCTCCTTGCCATGAGCGGCGGCGAAGAGATCTCGCTCGAACAGCTCGAAGGGCGGGATCGACATCGACTGGATATGCAGGTATCCGAGACGCCCTCCGGAGAGCTTGTCGACGAGCGCGCGGCGCTGTTTGACCCAGGTGCGGTAGCGTAACTGCGCCTGGGCAGAGGTCGAGATAGGTACAACCGTGACCCGACGTTCCTTGCCATCAAGACCGCGCACGCGCATTGGTGTGCGCACTCCCTCGGTGGCAACGAAGAGCTCGTAGACATTTGTGGTTGGGCTGAGCATACGACCGCCGACGGCGAGCAGGTGCTCGCCGGGCACGAGGGCGACGTCTTTGCGCGCGGCCGGCGAACCTACGAGGACCTCCCGGATGGCAAGCCCTGGGCCGTCTGCCTCGGGATCGAACAGTGCGCCGATCATCCCCGTATGGTCTGCTTGATCCGCGGGCCGACGGCCGCCGCGGTAGTAGCCCATGTGCGAGGCGTTGAGCTCGCCGAGCATGAGGTTCATCACGTCGGCAAAGTCCGCGTCGCTACTGGCCTCCCGGGCCCAGGGAAGGTACTTCTCGCGCTGCGCGGCCCAGTCGATGCCGTGGAAATCCGGGTCGTAGAAGAAGGTGTTGAGCGCGCTCCAGCCTTCGTGAAGCACGATTTCACGCTCGGCACGCCGATCGATTTCGTAGCGCGCCTCGAAGGGGATCGGATCGCCCGGTTTCCCGGCGAGGGACACGCGCGAGATCTTGCCCTGGGAGAGGAAGTAGACCGTCTTGCCCTTTTTGTCGAGCTGGAGCATCACCGGTGCCTTGCCGCCCGTCGTTAGCCGCTCGAGATCGCTGCCGTCCCAACGGACGGCGTAGAGGTCGCGCTCGCCGGCGAGCTGCGCGGTGAAGAGGATCTTCTTGCCCTCCTCGACAAAGAGGGCGGGGCCCTCATCGCCGTCGAGAGCCGTCAAGCTTCGCGTGCGTTCCCACAGGCCGTCGAAGTCGATTCGCAGCTTGGGCAGGGCCTTCTTGTCTTCGGTGGCGGCCGTTTTGTCGGAATTCTTCTTGCGCTTGCGTTGGTTCTTGCCGTCGCTGTCGGGCTTGATATTTGCGGAGTTCTTTTTTGGTGTTTCCCCTTTCTGAGCGCTCCACAGGGCGAGCCAGCCTTCAGGGCTACGCTCTTCATCTTCGCGAGTCAGCCACACGCCCCAGAGATCCATTGTGTTGGCATGGCGTTTGGAGAGCCAGATGAGGCGTCGGCCATCTGCGGACCAGCGCGCGTTGCTGTCATTGTCCGGGTGGCGGCTCAGGTTATAGGGTGTGCCGCCCTCGGCCGAAACGATATAGACCTCACTGTTGTACTCGATATCGTTGGCGTTGTAAGCGAGCCAGCGACCGTCTGGCGACCAGGAGAAGTCCCCGAGGTTCCAAGAGTCGAAGACGACGTGCGGCGAGGAGCCGTCGGCCGCCGCAACGACGAGCTGCCCCTTGTCCCGCTGAAATGCTAGGTGCTTGCCGTCAGGGGAAAAGCGCGCGCGACTCTCATGGCTCGCCGGGTCGTCGATGAGGACCTCGATCTCGAAGTCAAAGGCCTGTAGCCAGTCTTCCGGCTTCTCGCCCGTGGCAGGATGGGCGGCATAGAGGCCTGTTGCGCCGTTGATCTCCGATGTAAAGACGAGGCGCTTGCCGTCGGTCGTCCAGCAGGGCTGCGCGTCGCGTGCCGCGTTACGGGTTACGCGCACCGTGGGCGAAGGAGCGATTTGTTGATCCTCCTTCGAACGGATGGCCGTGACGAAGATTTCGCCATGAACGACGAAGGCAGCGAGCTTGCCATCGCTCCGGACAACCAGTTCGCTCGCGCCTGTGCTCTCACGTTTACGCTCGACCTCGGCCCGGAGACGGTCTGGAGGAAGCTCGATCACGAGGCGTTCAGGCTTGCCATCGGGAAGCTGAAGGGTGTAGATCGCGTCCTGGTACTCGAAAGCCACGAGTCGGCCGTTGGCGGAGACTCGAGGGAAGCGCGCGGCGGAGTCGTCGAAGAAGGTCAGTGCGCGGGGAGCATCCGAGCCAAGGGTGCTCAGGAAAAGGTTTTTGCGGCCGTTGCGAGATGAAAGGAAGAGCAGTCCATCGTTACCTACCCAGTTCGGAAAGTCATCGTCACCATCGAAGTGCGTGAGCTGGCGATAGCTACCTTCTGGGTCGCGAGACCAGATCTCGCGGTTCGCCGAACCGCGATAGCCTCTTCGGAAGATCTTTGTCTCGCCTCGTACGAAGGCCAGATGCTGTCCGTCTGGGGAGAAGCGCGCGTGGCGACCGAGAGCGGCCTGCTCGAGCGCGGGCGTGCCACCTTTGAGCGGCACGCGGTAGAGAGAGGGTGGACGTCGAAAGGACTCGTCGCGACGCGAGCTGAAGAGCACGGCCTTTCCGTCGGGAGTGAAGTCCTCCGGTTGGTCAGCGTAGCAGGCGAAGCTCAATCGCTGGGGAGGCGCGTCGCCGGTGAGGGAGACGACGAAAACATCGTCGTTGCCGTGACGGTTCGACGAGAAGGCGATTCGGGAGCCGTCGCGAGACCAGATCGGATGGCGTTCGTCGGCCGGATTCGCTGTCAGACGCCGGGCACGGCCGCCCTGCGCGGCGACGACCCAGATGTCTCCCTGCCATGAGAAAGCGATCTCACGGCCGTCCGGAGAGGGGGCGGGGTGGCGGGCGAGCATCGCCTCGGCGCCGATGGCGGGGCTGAACAAGAGGCCGGCAAGCAGGGCGGTGGAAAGGGTCTTTATCATCGAAGTCTCGGCAAAGAGAGAACTCAGGGCGAGAGGCTTTCGTCGACGGTCTCCTCGTTGAACTCGCCGGCCGTCGAGAAAGCCGGCGCCGAGGAAAGGGGCCTACGCATGAGCTCGAGGGTGATGCCCGCCGCACAAGCGAGCTGGTCGAGGTAAAGCAGCAAAGGAAAGAGAGGCCAGGCCCGCATGCCATCCCGCGCGGCGTCGAAAAAGAAACGCAGATTGGCGCTGATCTGAACGATGAGACCTCCAATCCCCGCCGCGAGCGCCAGGGGGTAAAACATCCCCGCGAAGAGCAGCGGCAGCGCCAGCCCTGCGGCACAGACGCCGAGGCTGAAGCGCCGGCGCACATTGGCCAGGGTCGGCCGCCGCATCACGCCGGCAAGGCCGCGTCGTGAGAGTGCGAGGCGAAACCAGCCCCGAGAGCGACTGAAGTCGTTGCGTAGGAGGCTCATCAAGGTGAAGTGCTTGTGGTGCGTGACCTCTGTCAGCTCGTCGATGATGATAGGGCCGCATCGCTCTGCCAATTGTCGGCCGAAGAAGAGATCGGTTCCGCCATGCTTGACCGAGAAGGCTTCGTGAAAGGAGCCTGCGGCGAGGAAGTCGCGGCGGCGCATGATGGCGAGGGAAGTGTTGATCCAGCGCGGGGGGCGAGGCGCGCTCAGCGTGCTGTGGCGGATCCAGTAGTTTTTGAAGCGGGCCACGACGCCGGGAAGATGGTCGCCTCGGTCGTATACGGCGAACAGGCAGGCGGCGTCGGAGGCCGCGAAACGCCGCACCATCTCACGGAGCCGAGCCGCCTCGACCTCGACGTCCGCATCGAGAAAGACGAGGGTCTCGCCTTGGGTTGCTGCTACGCCGCTATTGCGCGCGGCGCTACAGTTGCGCACGGAGCGGGAAAGGATCGGCTCGTGACCGGCGGCGCGGGCAACGGCCACAGTGTCATCGCTCGAGTGGTCATTGACGATGAGCAGCTCGTAACTTGAGGGAAGGTCTTTCAGCGCGTTCAGGGTCCGGCCGAGAGTTCGGTCGGCATTGTGGGCTGGGATGATGATGGACACGCTGGGCACACCGCCGGAGGTGGTGTGAGCGAGGGCATCGTCCGCGGTGATTGTCCTATCCAATGCCAGAGTATCCTGCCGAGGATGAGAGCAAACTCTAACATGCCGGGTTGGGAGGCTGTGCGATGCACCATGGCGGGGAGAGTGAGCGGATCTTCGGGGCGCGCCGGTGGCTCTCACCGGTGTGGGGGGAGCCACTCGAGTTGCTCCGGAGCGGAGCGATAGCTCCGCGGTCCCAAACCCAGGCCATCGGCGCGGAGTACCCATACGCCTTTCTTTCGGCCGGGCTGGGGAAGGGGATGATGTGCCAGGGGGCCCGGCTGGAAGTCGAAGTTGGCCAGGCAAGCACGCTCGCCTGGAGCGAGTCTGCGCGTGTCGAGCACCCTCTGGAGCGGCTTGCGATGCAGGAGGGCCCAGCGTCCCTCGGGGTCGGCAAGCATAGCTCGCAGCGCGCTGGGCTCGAGCTGAAGATCTTCGTGGCTCTCGTTGCGGACCCAGACTTGGATGTTCGCGCAGCTCCCCTCCCTGACACGCAGCGGATCCGGCAGCACGGCGATGCTCAGAGGGCCGATCGCCCGCCCAAAGCGGGCGGGTGGTTGTGCGCAGGCCGCGAAGAGAACGAAGCCTCCGAGGAAGGCCACGCTGCCGCACAGGGCGAGCAGAAGCTGCGTGAGGCGGGGAAGCACCTGCTTTCCCTTTCGGCGCGCGAGCAGCAGCGCGGCAAGCAGGCTCGCCGGCAACGTGAGATAGGAGACAAGGTCGATATCCCACGGGTAGCTGCGCCCGTGAACGATCGTGGCTCCGAGGGCGAGGAAAGCGGCGCTTGCACCGGCGAGGAGGAGCAGCGAGGCGTCGGGCCGCTTTCGGCGCCGCCAGACCATCGTGGACAGGGCGAGAACGAGGGTCAGGCCCACGCGGTCACCGAGGAAGGCGAACTGCAAGAGATCTGCGAGGTGCCATGAGCACAGCCAGTAGCGAGGGCGCATGAGGTTGCGGGCGAGCGGCCAGTGGATG
>CAYSMT010000133.1:0-7014 GCA_964432135.1 uncultured Acidobacteriota bacterium | reverse complement strand
CTGACCTCGCCGCGCGTCTCGAGGCCCTCGTCGCCTCCCTCGGGCAACGCGGCGGCGTGATTCTCGTCGACGATGTGCTCTCAACGGACCCCGCTTCGACAACCGGTCTGGTCCAACTCGCTGAACGCATCAACGAAGCGCCGCTTCCCGCACTCGTCGTCCTCTCGCTGTCATCGCCCGAGAAGGAAGACGCCCCTGGCCTCACGGATATCATTCTCGAAAGAGGTCTCGCCCGCATGATTCGCCTGCGCCCGCTCGACTCCGCGGCGAGCGCAGGCATGGCCGCGTCGATGCTCGGTCAGAGCACACTTCCGGCCACGATGAGCAAACGCGTCTACGAACTCTCCAACGGGGTACCACTCCTGATCCACGAACTGATCACAGCCCTCGTGCGCAAAGGCAAAGCCGGCCCAGGCGCAGAAATCAACGACGCGGCAGCCGAGGCTCTCGGAACCCTCAGCCCCGATGCCGGTCGCTTCGAGCACCTCTACGCTGGGTTGAAAAACGAGCTGAATCCATCCGCGAAAGCTCTTTTGGCTGCTCTGGCTGTTGCCGAGGGAGAGCCGTTGACCTTCGGAGAGCTCGAACGCCTTGACCCGCATACCGCCCTTGATCCCGAGGCAGCCATCCCCCTCCTTAGCGCAGGACTCATCCGTCGCGTACGCCGGTCCGGCCGCGGTGTGGCGCTCGCCTTGATCACGCCTACGATCGCAACGCGAATTCTCGAAACCCTCCCGACAGCTGCGGTACGCACGCTTCATCGTCGGAGGGCCGAACTGCTCGAAACGCGGCCTGGCAGCGAAGCGCTGCGCGCGCGACATCTCTTCGAAGCGGGCGAAGATGCCGCCGCCGGCGCCTTGCAGCTCGCGGCCGCGGCGCGGGCGCTGCACGAGGGCACCCCCCAGATTGCCCTGCGCCTGACCGATGATTTGCTCTCACGCAACACTGGAGTCGAGGCCCCCCGCGAGATGACCCGCGCACGCCGCCTACGAGCAAGAGCCCTCGTCGACACAGGGTTGCCGGGACAGGCTGCCGAGGAGTTTGAACGGGCGCTCGTCGCTGCCCGCGACGCCGATGATCCCCTCGAGCTGGCAGAGACCCTGCGCGACTCCGGAGCCTTCCTCGCCGGCACGGAGGCCTCGGCCCAGGCCCTCGTCCACTTGGAGCAGGCGTTGGCCCTGCTCGACGAGCTCGGCGACACCGCCGGAGGTGCCCGGGTCCTGCTCGAGATGGGAACCCTTTGTGCCGCACTCGGCGAGAATGAGCGAGCGGAAACCCACCTTGAGTCCGCCCAGGCCCAGGCTCTCCGGGCTGACCGATCTGACCTCCAGGCGGAGATCCTGCTCTCCCTCGGCGAGCTGGCCCTCAGACGAGGCTTGCATGAGCGGGCCGGCGAGCACTTCCGTGCAGCCGAGCAGGAGGCCCAGCGCGCTGGCGGGGGGACCGGCCACGTCGCCGCACGACGAGGTAAGGTTCTTGCACTCGAGGCGAGCGGACGTTTCGCCGAGGCGTTAGGCGAAGCCGAAAACCTGCTTGAGCAAGCGCGCGAGGAGCATCACGCCGCAGCCGAAGCCGATATCCTCGCGCTCTCTGGGCGTCTGCTCGCGCGCATCGGCCGGCGCAATGAGGCCCTTGCCCGCTTGCGTCTCGCCCTCGCGATCGATCGTCGCTTGTCCCGAGCTGCGGAGCAGGCGCGCCGACTCTCGACCCAGTCGGGTCTTCTCCTCGAGATCGGGCAGGTGCGCACCGCACTGACTCGGGCGAAGGAGGCCCGCGAAACGACGATTCGCGCGCGAGTCGATCTGCACACGAGCGGCGCAGTCTCGGCCATCGCACGAGTCGAAGCCTTTCTTGGCCGCGACGACGAGGTCGAGCGTCTCTTCGAGAGCGCTCCCTCTGCGGCGGCCACGCCAGCCTCTCGAGCCGAACGCGCGCTCTTGATGGGACTGGCGAGCCTCGCAGGAGGACGCAGTGAGCGCGCCCGCGAGCAGCTCCAGGAAACCTGCTTTCTTGCTCGACGCGCTGGCCTGCCCGCCCTCGAGGCCGAGGGATTGCTCGGCCTGGCGGAGGCCTATATCGAGATTCGCGAAAGCGAACGTGCGGCCCTCGCACTGCGCAAAGCGCGCAGCTATGCCGAGGACGGCGGAGGGGACGAGGCCCTGGCTCGAGTACGTTTGATCTCGGCGGAAAAGGAGCTCTCCGAACCGGGCGGCGATATGGCGCAGGCTCGTGAAGATGCGGAGCTCGCAGCGATCTCGCTCGACGAACGCGAACGTGGCGATATCGCCTGGCGCGCCTGGGCCGCGCTCGCAACGGCTGCGCGGCGTCTTGGCGAACCCCGCACAGCAGAGGAAGCTCAGCAACGCGCACTGCGCGCCGTCGATGCACTGCTGAGCTCACTTCCAGAAGACCAGCGCGGCCGCTTCGCGCAACGCCCACGGGTTCGCACGCTCCTCTCCCAAGCCGGCGTCTCGTCAAACGACAGCGATAACCTTGGAGATGACTTCCGGCCCGTCATTGACCCTGAACGGGACCGCCAGCTCGAGAACGCTCGGCGGCTACTCGAGATCAACCGCGTGCTCAACAGCACCCTTGAGCTCGATGACCTGCTTCGGCACCTCCTCGATACGGCGATCGACCTGCTCGGTGCCGAGCGCGGTTTCGTTTTGCTTAACGACGGCGAAACAACGCAGCTCGAACGCGCACGAGCCGCCGGTGGCGAAGAGCTACCCGGTGCCGAACGGCAGTTCAGCCGCTCGCTCGCCCGCCAAGTCATCCGTGATGACGCGACGCTACTTTCCCACAATGCCCAGAGCGATGAGCGTCTGAGCGCTTTTCAGTCAATCCACGCCCTCCAGATCCATTCGATCCTTGCCCATCCGCTGCGTGTGCGCGGTCGGGTCGCTGGCGCGCTCGTCGTCGACTCGCGCCAGGCCTCAGGCATCTTCGGTCGCGAGCAGCAAGAGCTCGTCTCGCGCCTGGCGGACCAGGCAGGACTGGCGCTGGCCAATGCGAGCCTTGTCGCTGAGCTGCGGCGCCAAGCCGAGCAAATTCAGCAGCTCAACGCGCAACTGCAGGAGACCGTCGAAGAGCAGCGAGTCGAGATTCTCGAGAAGCAGTCGAACCTCGAGCTACGCTTCCGCTACGACTGCATCATCGGCGCCTCGCCTGTGATGCAGAAGACCTATCGCAGCGTAGACAAGATTCTCCCGACGCAGATCCCGGTCTTGGTCAGCGGCGAGTCCGGAACTGGCAAGGACCTCATCGCCCGTGTGCTGCACTACAGCGGACCTCGCGCCGGAGAGCGTTTTGTCACGGTGAACTGTGCGGCGCTGACCGAGACACTGCTCGAATCGGAGCTCTTTGGCCATCGCAGAGGGGCCTTCACGGGAGCGGAACAGGACCGCAAAGGCCTGTTCGAGCAAGCCAACAACGGAACGCTTTTTCTTGATGAGATCGGCGAAATGCCATTGCACCTACAACCGAAGCTTTTGCGGGCAATCCAATTCGGCGAGGTGCGCCGCCTCGGCGAAGACAGCTCGCGGCACGTCGACGTACGCATCATCGCTGCGACGAACCGCTCGCTCGAGAAGATGGTCCGCGACGGCTGCTTCCGCGAAGATCTCTACTACCGCCTCGACGTGGCGCGGATAGCGATCGCGCCGCTACGCGAACGCATGGAGGACATCGGGCTGCTCGTAGGTCACTTCCTTGAGCAGTACGCAGAGAAAAACGGCGTCGAGGTGAAGACGATCGAAAACCCTGCCCTGCGCTTGTTCCTGCGCTATGACTGGCCGGGCAACGTCCGAGAGCTCGAGAACGAGGTCATCAAGCTTGCGGCCTTCACTCCCGCAGCGATCATCACGGAACTCGATGTGCTTGAAAACGCGTCTTTCCTGGAAAAAGCACGCGCGAACAAGGCCTCTCGGAAACCCCGCGAAGAGGGAGCGAGCACACTCCAACAAGCCGAGATCAATCAGATTCGCCAAGCGTTGCAAAAGGCAGGCGGCAATCGCACACGAGCCGCGGAGATCCTCGGTATCGACCGCTCAACCCTCTACAGAAAGCTGAAGAGGCTTGAACGCGACGACGTTTTATGAGTTCCCTGCGACGTCTTCTCACCCTCATCGCGCTCTTCGTGCTGGCCAACTGCTCTCCTGCGTCGAAACCTGACCTCCCGAAACAGGCGCAACGTGTTCTACTGATCTGTGTCGACAACCAACGCGCCGATCACACCGGCATCTACGGCGCAACTCGGGACACGACACCCGCTCTCGACGCCTTCGCCCACACGGGCATCGCCTTCGATCATGCGCTGACCCCGGCGCCCTGGGTGCTCCCGGCGATGCGCGCTGTCCTCACGGGCCGCCAGCCCGAGGAGTACGACAGCGCCACCACCCTTCCCGAGTTGCTGCGCGAACGAGGCTTTGCCACAGCCATGTTTTCCGCAAACCCGTGGCTCTCGGCGCGCTACGATATGCAGCGGGGCTTCGATCTGTTCCAGGTGGCACCCAAAGCTTCCGCTGCCGTGCAGGTCGATCAAGTCATCGAATGGCTACACCAAAATTCGGACCGGAATGTGCTGCTTGTACTGCATCTCGCCGATGCTCAACTCCCCTTCCGTGAACCCGCCTCTCACCGCCATCTCTTCGCGGGAGATCCCGTTCCGCCACTCGGAGAGAGCTTGACTCGAAGCGATCTCCTCGGTGCACGACTCGCCAATCCCATGACCAGGGCCTATGTCGCCGCACGCTACGACAACAACCTGCGCTACGCCGACGACCAGCTCGCGCGACTGTTTGCCGCAGTTGGAAACGACGACATCGTCGTTTACTTCTCGGATCACGGCGAGGAGCTCTGGGACCGCGGCCGCTTCGGGCATGCTCGCTCACTCGCTCATGAGGTGCTCCATGTGCCGCTCGTGATCCGTGCGCCAGGGTTTGAACCCGGGCGTATCCCACCGCCGGTCAGCCTCGTCGACATCACGCCAACGCTCATCGACTTGCTCGATCTCGACCCTTCCGAGCACGCCTTCGACGGCACGTCTCTCGTGCCGGCCATGGGGGGTGAACCCGATGCGTTCACGCGGCTCGGGACGCGCAGCATCGCCTTCGGTCGACCGCTCTATGGAGCAAGAAGCTGGGGCGTCCAGACTGGTCTTGAGAAATACATCACAGTTCGGGGCATCGAAATGCTCTACGACCTGGCGACCGATCCACATGAGAGCTCGAATCTCCTCGCCGGACGGGAGTGGAGTGCCGGCCTACCTTTCCGACGTCGCCTCGCTGAAGCATTGGGACGCCAGATCAAGATCGGTTTCGTCCTCACCGCCTTCTCCTCCTCGGGCCTCTTTCCCAAGGCCGTGGAGGCGCATCTCGAGTTCGACGGCGGGGTCGCCTCACTTTGGGTTGCTGACCAACCAGCAAACGCCGCTCTCTCCTGGGCCTGGACAGATCAAGGCCGTGCCTTCGCGCGCTGGGAAGCGGGCTTTCGCGAAGGACACCAGATCATCGTCATGCCTCGTAAGACCATCGGCGCAGCCGAACGCAGCCTCACTCTCGATGTCAGCGTTGGCGAGCGAAGCTACGTCGTCCCCGTATCTCTCGATGCCTCGCAACGCAGCGGTACGCGCCGACAGCGCCTCGCGGCGGCCCGTCTTCCTGAGGGCCTAGTGATCACTCTCGACGCCTGCGTGGCTCCGATTCCTGGCTCCGACACCGGACGCATGCCGGGACCCACGCGTTAACTCCGAAACGTGGAGCCTAAGACATCCGACCTAAAACAAGGTGTAAATGAACGGCGCAGCGACCGTCCCTCCCAACAGAACGAGCAAACCCATCGCGAGCAAGAGCAGGATAATCGGTGCCAGCCACCACTTTTTGTTGTAGCGCAAGAAAGCGAGATACTCCGCCAATATGCCGCGCGAACGCTGCTGAGCCAGCCGCTTGATGCCTTGATCTTCCTGTCGTTCTTTCATCGCCCGCCTCGATTCAATACTGCCGAAAATATCGCTCGAGCCCGGGATGCTCTTCCCTCTCGAACCATGAACTCTCTGCCCCACCCCCGCAACGTCGTCCCAGGATATCGCGACCAGAGAACCGCATAATCAACCCCATAGGCGTTAAAACAATATAATAAATTAAAGCCAGCAACAATCGCGATACACACCATGCGATGGGCTGCGCACCTGCAAGCCAGCGCTCATGAATCCAGCCTCCGAGTCGCGGAGAGAGCATCGTCGCAAAGGTCACAGCCGCCGCTACGACAAGCACGCCGACAAGGATCGACCCCCGCAACGCTGCATTCGCACCAACCCCTGAAAACACCCAACCTGCCGTCAGAAGCAACGCGGGAAGCAAGATTCCTGGCGCGGACCGAGTCTGCGCCGACCCGGCGAAAAACCAGCCCAGCGCAAAGAGCATTCCGAGCAACACACCCGCGCGCAGCAACACCTCGGGACGCCACCAGGCCATCCCGGTCAACGCGAGAAGAAACAGGGCGAGTAAGAACCCCGTGAGGCGATCACCTAGCATCAGTCGAGCTCGAAGCGCGCGAGGTGCTCGTGGCGCGCGCGAGGAAGAGAGCGCGACTGTTCCTGCTTGCGCATGACGGCCTCGCCGATCACCAACGCGTCCATCTCTGTCGCCATGAAGCAGCGCCAAGCGTCCTCCGGCGTGCAGACGATCGGTTCGCCGCGAACATTGAAGCTCGTATTGATCAACAGTGGACAGCCGCTACGCCGCGCGAAAGTCTCGAGCAGCGCATGAAAACGCGGATGCTGTGCGGGAGAAACCGTCTGCAGCCGAGCCGAACCATCAACATGCGTCACGGCAGGAATCTCGGCGCGCCGATGCGTGGCCACCGGGACGACGAACTGCATGTACGGGCTTCGTTGTTCCTCGCACAAATCGAAGTACTCGGCGGCACGCCCCGCAAGTACGCTCGGTGCGAAAGGGCGGAAGGACTCGCGGTACTTGATCTTGAGATTCATCTTCTTCTGCATGTCCGGAACCC
>CAYSMT010000132.1:0-7020 GCA_964432135.1 uncultured Acidobacteriota bacterium | reverse complement strand
AACTGCGCGAGATCTGCTCTCCCGTTTGCGTAAAGTCGCTCGCGAGCCACGAAGGCACGCTCGCCGCCTCTGAGCTGTAGAGAAGGTAAACGATCGCTGCTTTGCTGATCTCGAAGCGCAGATAGTCAGTCGAGCTGTTCGTCCGATCGCGGTTCGCCACTTGCACGGTGCGCAGACCAACGTACTTCGCGGGTGCTGCCGTATAGAGATAGCCACGATCAATGTAGGGCCGTGTCGCCGGAGAGATCTCGAGAGTCCCCTCGCGGTAATCCGATGGTGAGACGATCGTAATCGTCAGCCCCTCCGGTGTACTATCCGAAGCGACCGTAACCGTGAAAGACTGCGTATCAGCAGCCGCAGCAGCATCCTCGACGCGCACGGTGACAGGATGATCTCCAAGCTGCGCTGCGCTCGGTGTCCAGGCGACCTGCCCGCTGCTGGCATCAATCGTCATGCCGGCGGGAGCTGTCTCGAGCGAGTAGCTTAGCGTGTCCCCCGCATCGGGATCATTCGCATCCACATCATAACTGAAGGGCTGGTTGGCGGTAGCCGCGGTCACAGGCGTCGAGACAATTGAAGGAGGACGATTGCCCGGCGCCGCAGACGCCTCTGCGACGAGGACAGTGAACATCGCGACATTCCCGCCGGGTGTGGCCTCAGCACCTGGGGCCATGTTTCCACCGAGAACGATCCGGCCAGCCGGATAGTCGCGCTGCCATACGTTCCAGCGGTGATAGTTGCGCGATATCTGATCCCCGTTGCGAGTGAAGGTGCTCGAAAGCCAAGTCGCTTCACTCGCCGCTTCCGAGCTATAGAGTACGTAGACTGTCACTGGTCGATCAACCTCGAAGACGAGGTAGTCTTCACTCGCCTCCCAACGATCGCGATTCGCCGTACGCACTGTCTGCAGCGAAAGATAGCTCGTCGGACTGTCCGTGAAGAGATAGGAACGATCCACATAGGGTCGTGTTGCTGGGGACAGCGCAAGCCTACCCTCGGCATAATCCGCTGGACTGACGATAGTGATCCCCACCTGGGCGAATGCTGGCATCACGGCCCCCAACAGGGCGAGCAGGAAGAGAGCGAACGGAAGAAGAACTGCTTTTCTCGTCATGGCAGATTGACCCCAAGTATCCCGTTGCATGAAGATCCCGTCTGATCCCACAAAGTCACAGGGATGGTTGCGATTCCCGCACCCGATCTCTGTCTCCTCTCGGTGATCCTGTGGACCACCAGCCGCTCTGCATCTCGGCGCTCGGGCACGAAGCGGAACCCATCCTTGGGCCCCCGGGGCGGTTCCCGGTCAGGCAGGACGTGGAGCGCTTCGAGCGTCCTCACAGCCGCTCACGACGCAACATCACCTTCGTTGTTGGAATTTGTCCCGCGGGCGATCGCCCGCAAGCCTAGATGACGAGCGATCTTAGAGGACCCATCACGTTTTCCAGCGCAAGTGAACAACCTCAAAGAAGTGCGGTATATCTCGCAATGGATCAAGCAGCGGATACGCGCGGAAAGTAACCTCATGATGAAAAGCCTTGAGCTCAAGCTCAAGGTTCCGCGGTCGACGCGCAATCTCCGCTAATCCATCCCACCAATCCTGCGCCACCCACTTCAAAAGGATTCAGCCCGACGTAAATCAAGGGCAAGGGTCTCGCCGTGCTCGTTGAGGACAACGGTCTTCGGCTTGGCGGGCAGCTTGATGAGAAGCGGGGTCTCAGGTCCCTTGACAACGAGACGTTTACGATAGCTCTTTCCATCCGCACAACGGATGATGACGGGGACGACAGTGCGATAGTACACGCCCTCGAGGACCCGTCTCCGACGACCGGCGACCACTCGCTGGAGTACTTTACCCTCGATCAGGTACTTGCCGTCTTCGGTCTTACGCGCCGCGTAGTTCAGGCTGTACTCGGGAATGCCGATGCCACGAATCCACTGGTCGAAGAACCACTCGAGATCCGCTCCGAAAGAGCGCTCGGCAACCCGCTGAATGTCACGAGTGACGATCTCTCGACCCGCCAGCTCCCGAGCCAACTGGCGAAAGAAAGTAAAGAATTTCTCGTCACCAAAGATTTGGCGAAGCATATGGAAAGCATAAGGCCCTTTGTTGTAGACGGCGGCAATATAGCCTTGATCCGACCATAGCGAGGCCGCGTTTTGCACGCTAGAAAGCGGTGTTGTCTCAAGTATAGAACGCCGCCAAACCTGGACACGATTCTCGTAGGCCTTGTGGCCGAGATTCGCCTCAACGAAGAGTGCCGAGGAATACTCGGCCAACGACTCGACGAACCAGTAGTTGCGCATGTTCGCGTTGGTAATCGTTGAACCCCACCACTGGTGGGCGATCTCGTGCGGAATGAGATTCTTCGAGAAGTTCGCGATCAAACCCCCATCAATGCCACCCGCGACGAGCGCCCCAGAACCGCGGAAAGCGCCACTGCCGAGATAGATGATTGAAGAAGGAGATTGACCATAGAGAAAGCCAAGTGGGTCGTTGACCAAATCCATCTTGCCGTAGGGATAGTCAAGCTGAAAGAGATCACGGTAGAAGTTGATCGCAGCCACAGCCTGACGGGCCAGAGGCTTGAGCTGCTTGGGACGAATATTCCAGTCGATCATCCCTTGCTTGTCGACGTGGATCACGACAGGAATCACACTTCCGTCGAGCTTACGGGCAGGTTCTTCAGGTGTGAACTCATAGTAATCGCCGAAGATAACCGTCGGAAAAACCACGGGACTCTGGGCGCGCCAGCGAGTGATACGCACATCGCCCCGCAGCTCTTCGGAAACCAGAGCGCCGATCCCAAGGGTCTTGTAGCGCGCGGGCACTTCAACGGTTAGGTCAAAGTAATGAATCATGTCGCCAAAACGAACGAAGGGAAGCCAGCCGAAACGCGCCAGACCCTTGTAAGAATCGCTTAAATCATAGATGCAATCGAGATTCTTAAACCGGATGCGCAACGTTCGCTGACGTCCCTTCTTCAACGGCTCGGATAGGACGATCCGCCCCGATATCGGACCTGTGCGAACCCAGGTCATCTCGCGCCCTTGCCCATCTTGGATCGAGTTGACAAGTAGCTGCGGGTGGGCGAGTGCTTTCGCCTCGGTGTTGAACTTCAAGCGGATGATTGAGAAGTCGAGGTAGGTGAGATCGCGCTTCGCGCGAAGGCGATAGCTCAAATCGGCGACCATTGCCTCAGGATCCTCGAGCGCGAGCTTGATCCGACCCTCAAGACCCGAAATTTCGTAGTCTCTCCCGTCGCGATCGGGCCGTTGCTCAAGCTGCCACTCGGGGGTTCCACTCTCTCGCGTCTTCTCTGAGTAGTAGCCATAGAGCGGCTGCCGCCCCCGGGGGCCCCACACCCGTACTTCCCACGCCTCGTAGTTGTCGTAGTCCATGACGAGGTAATGCTCACCGCCACCCTTGCGACGGATCATGACGGCCCACCTTCGCCGGTCCGGCTCCAGCAGACCATGAAAACCTGAGAAGGCGTGCTCAGCACGCTGCCTTTCCGTCTTCTTGCGCCACTTCAGGTAGGCATCAGACAGTCGCTCGTCGACGGTATCCTGGCTCGCCTCGCGCAAACCCGTGAAACTACTCGAGAGGATCTCTTCGCAGGAGACGGGATCACATTCGAAGTGCACGCGTTCGGGCGTGAAAACCAACTCGCGGTGTTTTTCACGCAGCACGACACGGTGTGTATCCGACAGACCCGAGTTGGCAGGAGGTTCGAAACGATACGACAGCTTATCGGCGGTGAGAGTAAAGGAGCTCAGCTCGCCATTGTAGTAATCCTTGAAAAGCGAACCCCCAACAGCGCTGATCTCCATTCCCTCTTTCTTGAAGGAAAAGCGGTCGAAGCTGAAGAAGTCCTCGTCACCCGGGGCCGAGCGATACATCTTCTCGTAGCTCTCTTTCAACTCCCGCTCACCGATGGACCAACTCCCATCGGCCGCACGCACGAGCGTCAGAAGCCAGCGTTCGGTCACGAGCTGGGTATCACTTGCGGTGTCCTCGTGGAAGGTTACCTGGCATTGGTCGACACGCTGACAGCGAAAATCTGTCGAGTAGCTACCTCGGTGATAGTGCTGTCCGTGCTCGTTCTCTATCTTTGCTAGCTCCTGAACTCGAGCGCTTAGCAGTTCCTCTATCGCCAAACGATCCTCTGCCGCGAGAACGCTCTGATCGGTCTCGCCCGGCACGTTAGACGACGCCGGGACCGTGGGCACGAGTAAGAACAGGATCACGAGAGCTATGGCCATGCGCATCAGTTTCTCCTCCCCGGATTCACCGCGGGGATTGCGGTGAGCCGTTGAAAAGGATTACGGAAGCTGGCGCAGAGTGTTACGTCCTTGATGACCACTCGATGCAGCAAGGAAACCGCTCACTCATTTTCGACTCTCCGGCGTAGTCGCAGACACAAGTGTCTCGCGAGTTCCCATGATTTTTCGTGATTTATGACGAATGCACGAAAGACCCTCGAAAAGTACGTTTACTTGAGGAGGCCGGCGTCCAAAAGAGAGAAAACGCCCCAGGCGCTCGAAGGGAGTACGAGGAGATCGCATCACGCGGGTGCATCGACGCGAGAATCAAGAGATGACAGCAGGGTCAGCTCTGGATGGGCCCCTCGGAGCAGCTCGCCGCGTCTGTGCGAGCACAACCAACGGCACGCGCTTCGACGCGCTCAGAGTAGATAACCCGGGGCTTTTCGTAGTTTTTCTTCATACCTAAGTTCCCTTTCCGCGGCGCAGTGTACGCCGTCTCCGATCGGCGTGGGATGCATAAGGTTGAGTAAAGCATGAAAGTGCGGGGAAGATTCCGCAAGCTCGAAGCCTTGCTGTCGCGCGAGAAGAGCTATCGTGATGAGGCAGAAACGCTATTGTACAGGCGTTACCCGCGTTCTGCCCAGCCCCTAATCTACGATACGCGCCTTCATGCGGCGGAGTGGCGGTGGGTACGCGGCATCCGCTACGTTAAGCCCCGCGGCAGAGAGAGCCGTAATCCAGACCCAGTTGTAGCGGTAGAGGTTGTGCCCGAAGCCCCCCGCAACAACAAGGAAGAAGAGAACGAGCATGCCTCCCATGCCCAACGCAAGGAGCATGGGATCGTCCTGTTCTCGACCACGGCGGCGGATGCGCCACAGGGAGAGAAAGCTCGCACCTGCCATGAGACCGAAGCCGAGTAACCCCGCGAGCCCCATCTCGCCAAGAATCTGCCCAACGAGGTTGTGCGGTTGCAAGCCCGGAAAGAGAGTGAGCCCTGGATAACGATCATCAGAGATCACGAAGCAGTTGGGTCCGACACCGGTCAACGGTCTCCGAACAAAGAGCTTCGCGCCCTTCTTGAGCCCCTCCACTCTGCCCTGCGCTGACTCGGTCGCCGACTTGTTGGCCTTGCTATCAAAGATCGTGCGGTAGCGCTCGCTCAGGTCCTTAGGCAAGGTGAAGACAATGATCGGTACGACAAGAGCAAGCACGATAAAGCCCTTGATTCTGTGGCGTGAAGAGACGAGCACAATCAAAGCGAGCAAAATGATCTCGAGCAGGCCGGCGCGGGATCCGGTCTTAAAGATCACGAGGCCGGCGGCTGCCATCTCCAACAGAAGAAATTTCCGGACCCAGCGGTTGGTTTCATTGCGCCAAAGTGCTATCGCGAGCGGCAGAATGAGCACGGTCGTCGCGCAAAAAGTGTTTGGATGGCCGAAGGTTGTCTCTATGCCACGCATACGCCAGATACCCATCTGATAGGAGCCCCGGCCGTGTACATAGAACTCCCAGATTGCTTTGCTCTGGTATATGAATTGGATGCCGATCCAGCCGATCAAAAATGCTCGCAGATCAGCCAAGGTCTGAATCGCTGCGACCAAGCACACACCAAAGACGATGACCTTGATCACGTTCTCGACGATCAACCAGCTCTGAGCCAAATCGAGAGAAAAAATCATCGTGAAAAGCAACGCGCCAAGAAAGGCGAACAAACCGAGACCCGGCGCGCGGGGCCGAAAACGAGGCGCACCGAAAATGAAGATCTTGAGCAGCAAAAAACCAGCGAAAATTTTCTCTAGCGGAAGAGCCGCGAATTCCGGGCGGATCTCCCACGGTCTCAACAGGTACAACGCCGCATAACCAAGCAGCCAGTAAACATCGGCGCTCGGTCGCTTTCCCTTCCACTCAAGCAGTTGGCTGAAAAAGGAAGACTGCTGCACTCGCGCCCGACGAAGAATGAGAGGTCGCGTACCCTTGTTAGGCGAAGCGACGCCCATCGCCGGCTTCCCGTCACCAAACGACGCCTCGGAAGCTTCGCTCACGATACGCTCGCTGGCGTTGAGTCGTTCTTCTTGCGGGTACCGATGACGCGAGCCGGGCTGCCAGCGATCAGGGCGTAAGGCGGGTACTTCTTCTTTGCCACCGTGGCGCAAGCAGAGATGACGCAGCCCTCGGGAATCGTCACCCCTGGCATGATGAAGGCGTCGGCGCCGATCCAGACGTGATCGCCGATCGTCACCTCCTCATAGTCGTAGCCCTGCTCGCGTATCGGGCGATCAGGATCGTCAAAACGATGGTTGATCGACCAGATCTTCACGCCGGGCCCCATCATCACGTCGTTCCCGAGCGTGACGCCACCGCTGGCCTGAATGAAGTTATCAACACCGATCTCAACCTGGGAACCGACTAACAAGCGCTTAACACCGCGGATACGTACACCTTCGTGAACTAACAGGCCTTCACCGGCAGCCGCGAAGTAGCGCGGGAGAACCCGACCTCGTAGTTCCGTACCAAAGTGACCAGGAAGGTGCATCAAAAAAGCGTTGATGTGATGAAAACGCGTATCTCGATGCTTGAGATCCCAGTACAGACGCTTGAGAAAGTAGAACATGCGGCCATCAACCCTCGTTGCGAGCTACAAGAACCCTGGGGAGATCATGCCACGATGACATCCCTCGCCCCAAGGGCTCAGGCTCAGGCTCCCGCCACACTGCGTTCGGCGCCTGCACGAACCTGCGCTATCGATTTAGTGCC
>CAYSMT010000131.1:0-7030 GCA_964432135.1 uncultured Acidobacteriota bacterium | reverse complement strand
TTCTTGTCAATCAAGAACTTGTCATCTTTGAGCGCCACGTTGGCACCATCTTTGACAGGGGCGGCGTCTCGCCCAGCGAGACGGTACTGCAGCGGACGCACACCGACGCGCACGGCTTCTTCCGCTTCGATCTCGGCGGCCGGGAGCTCCGTGGCCAGCTCCTGCTGCGGGTCATTCCCGGCCAGCGCTGGGACCGACTGCGATACCGCCCGCCGGCGGAGCTTGCGATCGCGCGGAGCGGAGCCGCGCGTGGCGCGTTCGTGGTCAACATCAAGGTCGAGGACGCACCGGCCTGGAAGGAGCTCCGCTACGAGATTTCCCGGGCGGGCGGTCGTGAGACCAAGCGGGGCAAGATTCTGCGCAAACACGGTTTTAGCAATGATGTCATCGCTCGTGCGGAAGGCGTTGTCGAATGGCGTTACCCCGGCGTGACCTATGTCTTCCGGGGTGAAGAACTCGTCGAGGCACGGCGGAGCGGTGAGACGACTAAGCTTTCCCGCGTGGGGGGGCGGTCGTGAGCGAGGCCTTTTCCTCCTCGTCATTGCCGGTCCCGCGCCTGGTGAGTTTGTTTTCGCTCGTTGCTCCCAAGCTCGCCCGGGTCGAATGCGAGATCGAGCGCAACCTACGCTCCGATCTGGGTCCGATTCACGAAGCAGGGACTTATCTTTCTGGTGGCGGAGGTAAGCTTATCCGACCTTCTCTGCTCCTGCTCGTCGCGGGCATGCTTGGTTATGAAGGAGATCAAGACGTCAATCTCGGAGCCGTCTTTGAGCTGATTCACACGGCTACCCTGGTTCATGACGACATCATCGACGAGGCCGATACCCGGCGCGGGCGTCCGGCGCTCAACCGGATCATCGGCAATGAGATGTCGATCTTGCAGGGCGACTATCTCTACATTCGCTCGATGAATATGGCATTGTTTGCACGCAAGATTCGGGTTATTGATCTGCTCGCCGAGTCGACTGAGCGCATGATCGAAGGTGAGATCATGGCGCACCACATCCGCGGTCGTTCGGACGTGACGGCGGAACAGCACATGGAGATCATCCGGCGCAAGACGGCCTGGCTTTTTTCTGGCTGCTGCCGGGTTGCGGGAGTGCTCGCGGATGTCGAGCTTGAACGCGAGCATCGGCTCGGGCGCTACGGAATGGAGTTGGGCATTGCTTTCCAGCTTGTTGACGATCTACTCGACCTGACCGCGGACGAGGCTACGCTCGGAAAGCCCGTCGCTTCGGACCTGCGTGAGGGCCGGTTGACGCTGCCGTGGATCGACCTGATGGCGTGTGGGTCAGAGCAGAATCGCCGGGATATTGCGTCGGTTCTCGAGGACGGTTCCTTTGAGCGTTGCTCCTACCAGAGCTTGCACGACGCCCTCGAGCATCACGGGTGTCTGGCACGCTGCCAGGAGCGGGCGGAACGACACGCCGACAATGCACGGGAGGCGCTGAGAGGATTTGCGGGGGGGGCCCACCGGGACGTGCTCGGCGAGCTACCCGACATGGTCCTTCGCAGAGACCGCTAGACAGAACCTTTTCAACAGGAGGACCACCGCCCGATGCTCTGGCTCGAGCGATTGGATGTTGTCGGATTCAAGAGTTTTTCGGATCGCGCGTCCATCGAGTTTCCCAAAGGAATCACCGCCGTCGTGGGACCCAACGGCTGTGGCAAGTCGAATATCGCGGACGCCATTCAGTGGGTCCTCGGTGAGCAATCTGCCCGCGCTCTGCGCGGCCAGCGCATGGAAGACGTCATCTTCGCTGGCAGCGAAGGGCGCGGTCCTGGGGGTATGGCCGAGGTCTCGCTGCATCTCGCGGTCCGGGATGAGCCCCTTCCGGACGGGCGTACTCGCGTCTCGCTGACCCGTCGCCTTTTTCGTACCGGTGTGAGCGACTACCTCATCGATGGCAAGAAGGCGCGCCTAGCCGACGTACGCGCTGTGCTCGACCAGGTGCGGGCGGGGGTACGCACCTACGCCATCATCGACCAAGGCCACGTAGCTTCTTTCGTGACGAGCAAGCCTCGGGACCGCCGGGTCTTCATCGAGGAAGCTGCCGGCATCGCGGGCTACAAGGTGCGGCGCCGCGCGGCGGAGCTCAAGCTCGAGGCGACACGTGCGAATCTCTTGCGCGTGGATGACATCCTTCAGGAGGTCGCGAGGCAGCAGCGTTCGCTCAAGCGCCAGGCCTCGCTCGCCCGACGCGCGCGGCGGCTTGATGAGACGCTGCGGGTGTTGCGCACGGTTTGGTATCTCCGGCGGGATCGGGAGCTCGCTTCGCAAGTCGCACTCTTTGGAGAGCGCCTCGCGGTCGCTCAGAGCGAAGTGCGGCATCTCGAGGCGGAACGTGGGCGCGTCGCGTCGCGGCTTGCACTCTCTCGAGAGGAGCTGGCGGACGCCCATGCCAAGCGCGACGCAGCGGTCGAGGCGACCCACGCGACGCGTTTGGAAGAAGAGCGGCTGCGACGGGAGATCGACGCCGCGCGCGTCCAGGCAGAAACCCTCGACAACGAGGCGGGGCGCCGCGAGGGCGAAGGCGAGGAGATCGCCAGTCAACGTGCGCGGCGGCGCGAAGAGATCCTTGTACTCGAAACGGCGGCCAGTCAGCTCTCTGCCGGGCTGACGGAGATAGATGAGCGGGTTGAACATGCGCGTGAGGAGGTTGAGCGTTGCCGCAAACAGCAGCTCTCACTCGCGGGGCAGGCGGACGAGCTCGAGAAAGTGCTCTACGCGCGCGTCCACGAGCGTGCGGAGTTCGCGGCCCGGCTTTCGGCAGCCGAAGAGGCGGCGCGGCGCGAGCAGGAGCGCTCCAGCGAAGCGGAGAGTGCTGGGGATAGGCTCGGCCAGGCGCGCCGCGAGGCCGGGGCAGCTCTTGTGCAGGCGAGAACTCTGCGCGATGAGACCGTAGCCGAGGTTTCGCGCCTCGAACTGGAGGTGCAGACTGCGCAGAGTAGCGAGGAATCCGCTTGGGAGCAGCTTGAAAGTGCGCGCACCCTCGCCGCCTCGCTGGTGGCCGAGGAACGCGCTCGGGAAGCCGAGAAGTCGGCGCTCGACTCGCTCGAGGTGCGCCTCGCCGGTTCGGATGCGAGCCGCGAGCTGCTTGAGAAGGCTCGCGATGGGCAGTTCGAGGCGCAGCGCGTGATCGCCGACGTGCTCAGCGTCGAGAAAGATGTCGAGCGTGCCGCCGAGGCCTTTCTTGCGGAAATCCTGCCGACGGTGCTCGTCGATTCGAGTGTGCAAGTACGCCAGGGAGCCGCACTTGGCATTCGTGGCCGACTTCGGCTGCTGCCGCTCGATTCCCCCGACGGCATTACACCTCAGGCGGAGCTTCCGCTTGAGCTCGAGCGTCGTGAGGGCGTGCGTGGCCGCTTGGTCTCGTATATCCAGGCACAGGATGAACTCAGCGAGAGTCTGCTCGCGCGCCTTCAGGACGCAATTCTCGTCGATTCGCTTGAGCGGGCGCTCGAGCTGCATCGCGAGTTCCCCGCATGGAATTTCCTTTCGCCCGAGGGCCACGTCGTATATGCGACTGGGATGGTGGCCATCGAGGGCGGCCGGGGCGAAGAGGGGGGCTTGCTTGCACGCACCCGCCGCCGGGAGGAGCTCTCCGCGGCGCTCGCGGTTCTGCAGGCGCGGCAGAGTAAAGCTGCCGTCGCGGTCGAGACGCTGCGTAGTACCCATCGTGATGCCCAGCTTGTGCGTCGTCGCCTCGAGGAGGATCTCGCCGAGGCGCGGCGTGGGGTAGCGACGGCGCGTATGTCTGTTCAGCAGGCCGAGCGCGATCTCGCGCGTATCGAGCACGAGGTTGAGACGGCGGCGCACGCCCACGCCGCGGCGCGCCACGGACTCGAGGACGCCCGCGCCAAAGCCGCTGAGTGCGTGGCTCTCGAAGAACGGGCCCAGCGGCGCATCGTTGAATGTCGCGAAAAACTCCAACAGGCGCGGGATAAGCAGCTCACCCACGAAACGACGTTACGGGAGGCGGTCGGAGTGTTGAGCGAGCTTGCCGCGGAGTCCCGTGGGCTCAACGAGCGTCAGAGCGCCCATCGACGGGACATCGAGCGGCTCGAGCTCGAGCTCGCTGCGCTCGAGATCAAGAGCGAGGAGGGCAAGAAGGCGCGGGAGCTGGCCCGGGAGCGTGCGGTCGAGCTACGCGCGGCGGCCAGCCAGCGTGAGGCGCGCTGCGCCGAGCTTGCTAACGAGCGTGAAGCCGCCGAGCATGACGTTGACGCTTGGGCGGGTCGGCTCGAGGAGATGGCTCTCATCGTGCGCGAGCTTGAGGTGCGCCTGGCGATTGTCACGGATGAGTTCGAGGGGGCGCGGGGCCGGCGCGAGGCCGCGTCGCTCTCCGCCGAGAAAGCCCAGATCGAGTGGCGCCACGAGCAGGATGGGTGTCGGGCGGAGCTTGGCTGTGAGCCGGCTCAACTGCCGATGGAACAACCGGAAGGGATCGATCCCGAGCTGTTGGCCTCGGACGTGTTGCTTGAGGCTGAGATCGCCGGCTTACGCGGGAAACGCGAGCGCGTCGGCCCGGTGAACCTTCTTGCGGAGAGTGAGTTCGAAGAGCTCAGTGCACGCTTCGACGAGTTGAGTTCCCAGCATGAGGATTTGCTGGCCTCTGTTTCCGAGCTGAGCGAGTCAATCAAGAAGATGAACAAGGAGAGTCGTGCGCGCTTCCTCGAGGCTTACACCGAGATTCGCAAGCACTTCCGCCAGCAGTTCATGACGCTCTTTCGTGGTGGTCGCGGGGATCTGCTCCTCGAAGATGAGAGCAATCCGCTCGAGAGCGGCATCGAGATCATGTGCCAGCCGCCGGGCAAGAAGCTTCAGTCGGTTTCTCTGCTTTCCGGTGGCGAAAAGGCTCTGTCTGCGACAGCCGTACTCTTCGCGATCTTTCGTTACCACGCGCCGCCTTTCTGTCTGCTGGATGAGATCGACGCCCCCCTCGACGACACCAACGTGCACCGTTTCACGGAGGTTGTTCGCGAGTTTGCCAATGAGACGCAGATCATCCTGATCACCCACAACAAGCGTTCGATGGAGACCGCCGACGTTCTCTATGGCGTTACGATGCCGCAGCCCGGGATTTCGCGCCTCGTGTCCATGACACTTCACTAGGCTGCGGGCCTGGCTTTATTTAGGAAATATAGGACAAATACGAACTCAAGCGGTCGAATTGAAGCTTGTGCTGTGATCGCTCGGGGGAGGCTTGCGCTTGACGAGCAGCGGAAGGCAAAAAAACCAGCATGTGGGAAGCGAACGCATGGATCAAGCCATGCCGTGTTCCGGCCGAAAAGGCTCGTAGCGGAGGAACAATGCTGCTACGAGAATGGGGCACCTTAGGGCTGTTTTTTGCCGATCTTGGGTCGTGGCCGGCCTGGGCATGGTTCGCTCTCGGCCTTGGCACCGGTGTGCTGCTTGCACCTGGTGTGGCCGCCTATGCGGCGCGCCGCACGCGCCGGCGAAGGCTTGCTCGCCGCCGTATGAGCGGAATCTCCCCCTTGCAGCGGCGTGTCGACGCACTCGAGGACAATTTGGCCGCGTCGCTGGCCGCGCAGGAATCGCTGCGCAGCCAGCTCGATGAGAGCCAGAAGCTGGGCTTGATGAGGCTGCGCCTACTCGAGGCGATGGCCGAGGCTTGCTTGCCCGCCCTGCCGGAGATGGAGCAGACCCTGGTGGATATCCTCGCTGAGCGCGAGGACGGAAGTCTTCTCGATCGGCGCACAACCCTCGGCCCACTTGCAAAAGAGTTGCGTGAGCTGAGCGTGTTGCTGCGGGACCTGCTGATTCTTGGTCGAGTCGAGGGGCGCGAGGAGTTGCTGCGCGAGGAGCCCGTCGAGCTTGTGCAAGAACTCCGGCGTGCCGCCGAGGGTCATGCGGCTCTGGTTCTTGAGATCGACCACGCGGTGCCTTCACTCGTTAGCTCGGATCGTGGCATTCTCGGCGTCGCGCTTGAGATGCTCGCCACCGCGACGGATGCCTCGGATGGCGCTGTACTGCTGCATGTTGGGGCATCGCTCGTTCGTTCAGGGTTGCACGAGATCACACTAGAGTATCGCGCGCTTCCTGCTCTCGACACGCGGCTTTGCGAGCGGCTCATCGCGGGCGGTTCTTCCTGCGCATTGGAGGCGTTCGTCGGGGCCGGGCGCGATGCCTTGCCGCTCGTCATTGGTGCCCGGGCGATCGAACGCCTCGGGGGAGGCCTTGAGATCGAGAGCTTCGAGGAGGAACGCGTAACGCTGCGAGTGCACCTCGTCCTGGGAAGCGCCACCGACCGCCGGTCGCTTCCGAGACCGGTCGCTTTGCCCTCGCCGGAGGAGCCTCGTTCTCACGTCTCCTGACGTCGCGTTTCGTGGCACGTTGCTTTCCTGGATGGAGCAGGTACGGTGGAGGCGGTGCGTCGTGCCACGACTTTGCTATCCTGTCGCGGATGGAACGTCGCCTCTTCATTGCTCTCGCCGCCATCTTCCTGCTTGCTCTCGCTCTGAGGGTGGCGTTCGTGTTCGAGAGCGCAGGCTCTGACTACTACCGTCATCTCGTGCTCGACTCAGCGACCTACCACAAGATCGCTGTCGATGGGGATCCTTCCGCGCCGTACTGGCAAGCGCCCTTCTACCCCTGGTTTGTCAGAGGGCTTTACTACCTTGTTGGAGCGCCTGCGCCTATTGCAGTACGCCTTGCTCAGGCGTTACTCGGCGCTCTGAGCTGTGTCTTACTCGGGCTCTTCGTCCGCCGTCATGGGTCACTGTGCGCGGCGACGGCCGCTGGCGCGACGGCCGCGCTGACAGGGTCGCTGATCTACTTCGATGGTGAGCTGCTCCCGGCCTCACTTGCGAGCCTGATGCTGCTCGTCTTGATGCTGGCGATGAAGCGGTCCGCGGATGAGCGGCGATGGTGGCGTCGGATGCGATGGCCGTTGTGCGGCCTTCTGCTGGGCGTACTCGGCTTATTGCTTCCTTCGTTGGTGCTCGTGGGTTTGCCGTTATTGGTGTTGATCTATCGCCGGGAGGGTCTTCGTCCCGTCTTGGTTCT
>CAYSMT010000130.1:0-7032 GCA_964432135.1 uncultured Acidobacteriota bacterium | reverse complement strand
CATGCCTTCTTCCTCGTCGATCTGCGTGCGGACGACCCCCAGGTCTTTGCGAGCGGTGTAGCCCGCGTACGCGCCCTCGCCGGCGAAAGTTCGGTACGCGCCTTGAGCGACGCTTACGCCTGCCGCATCGAAGTGACGCCCCTGCCTGGCTACGCACCATGGCCCGTCAATCCAGCCAGCGATCAGCTCGCCCGGCTTGCCGTCGCGGCCGGCCACACGCTCGGCCAGGAGATCCGCCCCGAGACACGCCTCGGAGCCTCGGACGGCTGCCACCTCTGGCAACGCGTCCCCACTCTCGATGGGCTGGGCCCGCTCGGTGGCGCCATACATTGCGCAGTGGAAGACGCGTCCGCTGGCAAGCAGCAGGAGTACCTCCTGCGAACTTCACTGCCGGCACGCGCCCTGCTCACGGCGACACTCCTGCGACGCCTTGCGGTACCGGTAACACCTGACGATTCATGACGGAGCACGGCCTGTTGCTGATCAACCAGCCGTCGCTGGCCCGAAGCGGAGGCAGCGCAGAGAATCCCAGGAAAACAAGACCAGTGCGGACCAGATCAAAGCGAAGCTGATCATATGCGCCCTGGTGAAGGGCTCGTGGAAGACGACGACGGCGAGGACAAACTGAAGCGACGGGGCGATGAATTGCAGAAAGCCTACCGTAGCATAACGCAGGCGGCGGGCCGCCTCCGCAAACCACACCAACGGCAGTGCCGTGATTAGGCCACTGGCCATCAGCAACAGATCCATCTCGCGCGAGATCTGTCCAAAGATCACGTCGCCAGAACACCACAACCAAACAAAGTAGGTCAACGCCAATGGCAGCAGGAGGGTCGTTTCGGCAGCAAGTCCCTGAACACCGCTAGGCCGCGCGATCTTGCGCAGCAAGCCGTACAGACCGAAGGAAAAGGCGAGAACGAGCGCGACGTAGGGCGGCGCACCCAAGCTCAGGCTCAACCACAAAACGCCCAACGCTGCGAGCAGCACCG
Source organism: uncultured Acidobacteriota bacterium (assembly GCA_964432135.1). Taxonomy (GTDB): domain Bacteria; phylum Acidobacteriota; class Polarisedimenticolia; order J045; family J045; genus JANTFM01. Next base: position 6,043 of record CAYSMT010000130.1, on the reverse strand, counting down.
CGGCACCCTGGATCCACCGCAGCCGCTCGCCGAGAAACAAAAAGCCGAGCAACACGTTGACCAGCGGATTGATGAAGTAGCCCAGGCTCGCCTCAAGCACACGGTCATTCGTGATGGCCCAGATGAAAACCAACCAGTTCAGTGCAATAAGCAGCGTCGTACCCTGCATCGTCAGAAAGGTGCGTCGATGCCGAAATAGGTCGATAAATTCCCGCCCGCGCCCCCGAATGAGAAGACCCGCGACGAGCAGTAGCCAGCTCCACACGATGCGATGAACGAGTAGCTCGAGGGGAGTCGTCTCGGCAACAACCTTGAAGTACAGCGCCACGAACCCCCACCATAAATAGGCGGAAAGACCGTACGCAATACCGATCTTTTGCTCCCGTCCGGCAGCCAAAGCTCAACTCCTCATTCTGAGCTTCTCGAGCAGGGAAAAGAGCGTTGAAAGCCCGCCATTTCACCCTCGATTCCGCGGGTGAAGGCGATCACATCGAAGCGCTTGCCACCACCCGCTCCGGGCATCATCAACGATCGCGCCGCCAGGCGCTCCTCTAACTCCATCAGCGACTCTTGCGCCGGCGGTTGGGGCGCGATCATGTCTTCCGCGAGACCGAGGGCCAACAAGAAGCGATCCTGGGCGGTCTGACCCGCAAAACGCAGGCCCACTTCCTGCGCGAGCTCCTTCAGCTGACTCCAGTTGACATGCGCCGTAAGATCCTGCCGCCCGGGCCGCGCGAGCGGATCGAGCACAACACGCTGCTCGTAGTAGCCGACCAGAGTTCCCGCAGCGTGGCTGGGTGCGGCAAGCTCTTCGGCGCTCATTCCGTAATCAATGAACAATGCCGCTCCGGCTTCGAGCACACGGTCGATCTGCGCAATGACCTGCTCGATGACGAGGCAGAGCTCGGCACTATCCCCTATCTCCGGGCATAATCCATAGCGCTCAACGAGATGGGCGAGCCGTTCGGGCACTTCATCTCCGTCCTCGAGACGAAGTGCCCCGTTGCTATCGACGGTAACGACCCGCTCGACGAGACGGCCGTACTCGCGGCGCACCACGAGACGCACGGCAAGCGCGTCAAGGAACTCGTTGCCGATAATAACGCCGCGCAGACTCTTCTCACCAAGCTCCGCGAGCGAGGCGACCCAGCGCAGTGGAACGACCGCTTCCGCGAGTTGCTCATGCTGTAATGCTCGGAGCGAGGGACTCCGCTCCACGAGCAAGACCTCTGTGAGCGTCTCGAGCGCCCGAGTCGCATGGCGCGCGAGACCATCGAGCAAGTCCGTCATAAGCAATCCCCGCCCCGGCCCGAGCTCGACGAGGCGCCAGCCCTCGCCGCCAAGCATCTCCTGAAACTGGGCGAGTTGCACCGCGATGCGCCGCCCGAAGGCAGGCGAAACATCCGAAGAGGTGGAGAAGTCCGCACGACGCCCCGTGCTCATTCCCGGCCGGGTGTAGTAGCCGTCTGTGGGATGGTAGAGCGCCAGCTCCATGAAACTCGCGAATGTAACGAAGCCCTCGTTTGCGATCCGTTGGCGGATCTCGAGTTCTGCACGAGAGGGAGCAGGCAAGAGCCGTGCCGATCAGTAGCGGCGGAACTTCCGGACCGTGGTCTCCGGATCGGCCGGCAGTCTCGGACGCGGATAGACCGGCGACGCATAAGTCACCGGGTTCTGAGCCGTCGTCCCCGCCGGTGCGAGCTCCACCGCCGGCGCGCCACCCGTCGCCTGGGCATCTTTCCATCGCTCAAGCGCCGATGGTTCTCCCGCCATGATCTTGCGTTGAAGCATGATCAGCGCATCGATCAACCCTTCGGGACGCGGCGGACAACCCGAGACGTAGAGGTCGACGGGGATGATCTCGTCGACGCCTTGTGTCGTGGAGTAGGAGTTCATCATCCCCCCCGAAGAGGCACAGGCACCAACGGCCACGACCCACTTCGGCTCGGGCATTTGATCGTAGAGCTTCTTCACCGACGGGGCCATCTTCTTGGTCACGGTGCCCGCGATGAGCATCAGATCCGCCTGACGCGGGGAGAAACGCAACGCCTCCGCGCCGAAGCGCGCAACGTCGTATCGCGAAGCGACCATGCCCATCATCTCGATGGCGCAGCAAGCCAAGCCCATCGGAAAAGGCCAAAGCGAGTTCTTACGGCCCCAATCGACGATCGCCGAGAGACGGGTCGTGACGACACCCTCTTCGGGCTTGCTGAGGATATGAGGGTTGACATAGGCCTTCATGGGAGGCCGATGCTAGGCCGCATGCCAACCCCTGTCAAACAGGGCTGGAAGGCGTTTTTCGAGCCACCTTTGCGGCCCCAAGCAAGGACATGCCGGCAGCGGCGCCGGGGCTGCCTTCTCTCAAGAAAGCAACCTGAATCAGAGAGAGACATCCTCGCCAAGCTCGGCACGCAGAAACTCGGCCAGCCGGCGCTTGAGCTTGTTCTCCGCTTGGCGCATGGCTTCACGTGTCACCGAATAAATATCGCCAAGCTCTTGGAGGGTCTTGGGCTCGTCCGCGGCCAGACGCTCGTCAAGGATGGCCCGATCACGGGGCGAGAGATCGACGCGGAAGCGCTCAAGTGCACGGTCGACCTTCTCACGCAGGTCGCTCAACGTAACCTGCTCTTCCGCATTCGCGCCCGGTGCGGGCAGAATCTCAGCGAAGCTGCGATCGCCATCTTCTCCCAACGGCGCATCAACAGAAAGGTCACCCGAGCTCAGCGCCTTGTCGACCTCGATGACGTCCTCTTCTGACACGCCAAAACGCTCGGCGAGCAACTTGCTCGTCGGCTGAATCCCCTGACCTTCCAACCGCCGTTGCTCCTTACGCAGGTTATAGAGCAACTTGCGACGCGCATTGGTCGTCCCCACCCGCACGAGACGAGCGTTGTCGAGCAGAAACTTGAGCATGTAGGCCTTCGCCCACCAAGCCGCATAGGTCGAAAACTTGACCCCCTGCTCGGGATCGAAACGCTTGAGGGCCTCCATCAAACCAACGTTGCCCTCCTGGATCAGGTCCCACACGTTGCGAAAAGCCCGTCGATACATCAGCGCCAACTTGACAACCAACTTGAGGTTCGCCGTGACGAGCTTCTTTGCCGCCTCGGCGTCTCCTTCGTCGTGGTAGCGGTCCGCCAGCTCCCACTCCTCCTCAGGAGTGAGGTCAGGAACCCACCGCACCTCCTGGATGTAACGTGCGAGCGGATCCGCGGGAACAGGGAGATGCTCACTGGAGACAGGCACCAAAGCCCGACTTGACCCGGTCGCCCCCGAGTCCTCTTCAGCAACAGCATCCTCTTCTTCGAGGAGTGGCTCGCCACCGAGTTCCTCACTGAGCGCTTCAAGATCCTCCGCCTCGTCAGGGGCAATGGGCGTCTCGTCTTCGGGCGCCTCGCCTTCGATGCCCGGTTGCCGTTCGGAGCTCATTCCAAGATCAACTTCTCGGGACAAATGGCACGAAAGAAACACCGGCGACATTTCCCGTCTGCCGGAGCGGGAGGGAAGTCCTCTTCAACGGCTACGTTGACCGCAGGGTCGTCGAGGACGCCAAGCATGCCGCGAATCGACTCGAGAATCCGCTCCTGCGCCGCCTCGATCGACCTTGCATCGATCTGACACCATTTTTCTGGCTCCTCTCGGCGCAGGTAGATCTCGCGCACCGCGAGGCTCTCGAGCTTAGTACCCCAGCGCCGCTCTGCGTAGACCGCGTATCCCGTCATCTGGAGTGGATTGTCCGGCGTCAGCTTACGCCCCGTTTTCCAGTCGACAATGTGCACACGGCCCTCACCGTCACGAAAAGCCAGATCGATCTTGACCCACACGGGAACGCCATGAAACACCCAGCTATCGAGATCCTCAATTCCCAGGATCTGCTCGGAGGTCACCTCGCGAAGCTCCTCGAGATAGGGCATCTTCGCCCAAGCCTCGAACATCCCGACGGCATCATCCGCCGCTTGCTTCCACTGCTCTGGGCTCGGCACGGGGCCGTACTCATGCTCGTGGAAGCGCACGCAGTTGCGATAATCCCTGCGCCGGCGAGCCAAGTCGTCCCGACTCTCTCGATAGTCGCGCCGCATCCGATCGAGCAAGGCCTCGCTTTGCTGGTCAAGCGCGAAGGGCTTGCCGGCACGAGCCGCTTTTAGGGCACCCTCGATCGCGTCGTGCACGCAAGAACCAACCCACATCGGAACCGAGGTCATGCTCCGCAGGCGTTTCGCTTCGAAACTACGGACGCGATCCGCATCTTTGGCCCGGCCAAGGGCGAGGTAGTAGTGATAGAAATAGGCTCGCGGACAGCTCTCGAACATCCCATGACGGGTCGCCGACCACGAAAAACCCTGAGGCACCGTCTCACTCACGTCGTCCTCCCGCGAGATAGCAATAGCTCGACCAGCGCCTCGTCGGCAGGAAGAACCGGCAGGCCCGGCATCTCCTCGGGACGGTACCAGCCAAAGGCCGCGACCTCGAGCGCGCGAGGCGTGCCCGAAAGGATGCTCGCCGCGAGGAAGCTCAATTCTACCGTCCGATCGCTGTAGCGGTGCCGAATCTCGATCAGCGTCTCGCCAACCTCGATCGCCAGCCCGAGCTCCTCATCGAGCTCACGAATCAGCGCGGAAGCGGGGCTCTCCCCAACCTCGATCTTACCGCCCGGAAACTCCCACATCCCTGCGCCATGGCCGCCGGGCACACGCTGGCTTAGCAGATAACATCCGCCTCGTTCGATGACGGCAGCCGCCACAGCAATCGTCTCATCTTCGGGCATTTCAAGATCCTCAGGGCGACCCCTTGTCGGCGCCTCGGATGGTAATGGGGGCTTCGTTGAGGGTCAAACCGCGGCATGAGACCCTCGCCATGGTTCGGGATCGTCCAGAATATCGGAATATTCGTCCTGTCGAGAGGTATTCCTAGCCTCTACATCACCTTCCCGGTAGCTTCCGAGTGACCGACTTGCTGGCCCCCTAGTGCTGAGGAAGCTCATGCCAACTCAAGTGATCATCCAGAATGACCCTTACCTCGCGCCCGCGATCCTGCTCGCGGCTGGGTTGCTGATCCTCCTGCTCGCGTCGGTTCGCGGCAGGACGGCTCATCGTTGGCGGCGGGTCTTACGCGCGAGCTACGCGACAGCCGCCGCCGCGACGATGCTGATGGGCAGCGGAATGGCTTTGCACCGTGCGCAGCTTTTTTGGGGCATCCATTGGGACGAAAACCAAGCCACCTTGACCTTGCGACGTCCGCTGCCCCTCGGGCAGATCGAACTCCCCGGCACGCAAGTCAAGAGCGTCACCGAGTTCTCCAATACCGAGCACAGTCTCCGCGGACCGTTGCGGGTCACACGCTTCGAGGTTCGCACGAAGAGCGGGGAGCGGTATTGGAGCGCGCCACTCTACCATCGCGAAGAAGCTGCGCAGGCGCGCAATGCACTGCTCTGGTCAACCAAGGGTCGCCTCCAACGGATGCAAGTCGGCCAAGGCACGTTGCCGGAGTAGTACCCGTCGCTCTTCCCTCGCCCGATCGGCCCGAATGTGACGGAAACTCTCCCGGGGGTAGAATCCTTCCCGGTCGCAAGAGTTCAGGGCGCCCGTTCTGAGCTGTTGACCGGAGGAAGCGATCCATGAAGAAGATGCTTTTCGCTCTGCTCACCACCGTTATCATTTTCGCTGGCTGTTCTAATACTGTGGACAAGCCCGCTCCTGCCGAGGAAGCGACCACGGCCGCGGTCGAGACGGCCACCGGTACCGCTATTGAGACGACGGCACCGGCCACGGCCTTCGAGGTCGACCAGGTCGTGACGATTACGGGGCATACCGGCTGCGCCCACTGCAGCTTCCACGTCGCCGATAGCTGCGCTGCAGCCATCCAGAGTAACGACGGCCAGGTCATCGTCCTCGACGTCCCCGAAGACCACGAACTCTTCACCAGCCGTTACGATGGCAAGCAGGTCACTATCGAAGGCACCGTCGTCGACGCGGGCACGCCTCCGCACATCGCTGTCACGAACTTCAGCTTCGAAAGCTGAGCCACCCAGGCTGGGCGGAGCTAG
>CAYSMT010000129.1:0-7068 GCA_964432135.1 uncultured Acidobacteriota bacterium | reverse complement strand
CAGGTTTTCGGCTACACCCTTGCGACGATCTTGTGTGTCTTGCTTGTCATGGGCGGCATCTGGCTCATTGTGATGCTTCGCACGCGCTGGCTCGAGCGCAAGATGATGGAGGGTCTTGGCGGGACGGCGGAGAGCAGCGAAGAACTTGCACGCATTCGCAGCGACATGAAGGAGGCACTTGGTCTTCTACGCCGGGCAGGGAAGGGTTCACATGCGATCTACACCCTGCCCTGGTTTCTGGTCCTTGGTCGACCCCAAGCAGGAAAGACGGTGGCGATCAAGAACTCGGGTCTGGGTCTTCCCGTGCGCAAAGATTGGGTCAAGGGAGCGGGGGGAACTCATACCTGCGACTGGTTCTTTACCAACGACCTGATCTTCCTCGACACGCCGGGCCGCTGGGTCACCGAGGGCACGGGCAAGAAGGACGAGCAGTACTGGTCGGAGCTCCTTCGCCTGCTGCGTAAGTACCGGGGTCGTCGTCCACTCGATGGACTCGTTGTCGTCGTTCCCGCCGACGATCTGCTGGCCAAGAGTCGCGATGCGATCCGCGAGCAGGCCGGCAAGATCCGGGATGTGCTCGACCAGATGCATGCTGAGCTGCGCTTTCGCTTCCCGGTTTATCTCGTCGTCAGCAAGACAGATCTCGTCGGAGGGTTCACGGACTTCTTCCGGGGCCTGCCGGCCCAACGCCGGCACGAGATCATGGGATGGAGCAACGACGACCCCAGCGCCGAGCGTCCCGTTGAGCTAGTCGACGAGGGGTTTCATCGCGTTGTTCGCCGCCTGTCGATCTATCGTACGGAGATGATGGCGAAGGTTGCTTCGCGCCGGCGCGCGCGCCGCCTGTTTTTCTTCCCCGAGGAGTTCAAGGAGCTCGCCGAACCGCTCATGGATTTCGTCGACGTGCTCTTCCGCAGGGACCGCTACCACGAGCCCCCGATCTTCCGCGGCTTCTACTTCACCTCAGGTACGCAAGGTGAGGGCTCACCACTCGTGAAGGCCATGGCCGAGCTCGCACGCTCGATGGGGGTGAGCACCCGTTCCAGCGAGGCCGCGGAGGAAAAAACATCCCAGCGCAGCTATTTTCTACTTGATTTGTTCCGTCGGTTGATGGTCGGTGATGAGGGTCTCGTCAGCCGAACGGCGCTCCACTGGCTGCGTCGTCGCAGAGATACCATGCTCGTTGCCTTTCTTCCGGCTGTCATCGCCTTGCTCGTGCTCGCCTTTTCCCTGCTTTCGCTCGCGCTCAACGCATCGGTCTATGCCGGAATTCGTGACAACGCACCGCGCGTCGTCGCTCAGCTCGATGGAGAAGCTGCCGCAGCCGAGGTGGGGGGACTTCCCAAGATGCTCTCCCTTACGGGCGAGCTGCGCCAGATGCATCGTCGTCTCAGGGGTTTCACACTCTTGCGCTCATGGGGCATGCGCCGCGCTGCGCCCTTAGCGGAGGCCCTTTTCACAACTTATCGCAAGCAGTTCACCGCGCGCGTGCTCGAGCCCACCCTTGCCGAAGCCGAGCGCGTGGCGCGGGATCCTTCCCGGAGCTGCTTGTCTCGCATCGACGTTTTGCATTCGGTCGTCTGGTTGCGCATGGGGCGACGGGCCCAATGGTCCGACGATCTGGCGGGATTCGACAAGGTCTGGGGACTCGATGTTGAGCAGGGTGCGCTCGCACGCGAGGAACTGCTTGAGCAGTATAGTTATCTCAAAGATCATCTTTCGCATCAGGAACGCGCTTCGCTCCTCCCCGGCTTCTCCATCGCACAGGTCGCCGAGAGCGTCTCGCGCGATTGCAGCGCTCAAGGTTCGACCTCTGCGCTGGAGGCTTATCGTCAGTTCCAGGAGGGTTGCCGGGACGCCGTTTCGCCAGCACAAATTCGTGAGTGCTACGCTCGGCTTGGAGAGGTGCTGCGTTACCAAGAACAAGACTTCCAGCGTTTTGTGGCCCATTTCCGCGATCTCAAGGAAGACCTTGCCGAGCTCGCCGGGCGCGAACCCGAGGCCGCGCGAGGTCTGGAGATGCTCGAGGGTATCGACCTCGCCGAGGCACAGACAGGAGAGTGCCTGACTCGCTTCGCAGATGTCGTGTTACCGGAGATTCGCGATTATGCGGATGATTCAGAGGCGCTGATCGACGCGTGCAAGAGCGAGGTCGATGCCGTCATCGATCGTGCGCGCAAGTTCACCGTGCGCGACGAGGTACTCAAGACGCAGGCGCAAACCCTCCTGTCGAGTGAGGATGACCTGCGCAGCCTGCTGCGTTCCTACGGCGAGCAGTGTCGAGGCACGCTTCCCGGCCTGCGTCGCCTGGAGTTCGACGTGCTTGGACGGGTTGTTCCAGCCTATCGCCGTGTGAGCTGCCTCGAGTTAGAAGACTCGCGTAAGGTCGCTGCGGGGCCGAGGCTGCCTTCGATGCGGTTGCGCTGGCTGACGACGCCGCGGACGGTCGCTGGAAGTTATCAGCGGGCGGGTTTGGAGGAAAAGCGCCAAGAATGGCAGATGCGTCTGCAAGCTCAGGAGGGCTATGACTCAGCGCAGAAACGTTACGAGGTCGAGTCGGTGCGCAGAGAGGTCGAGCGCTACGGCGCACAATACGGCCAAGCCTGGACCTCCTATTTACGCGGGATCGGTCTCGTCAAGCGTCGTGGTGCGGTCGCGTCGTGGCTGAAGAAGCTCGCCGCGAGTGATGAGTACTTGCGCGCAATCCAGCCCGCCGCGGCGGCCGTCTCAGCGGCTTCGTCGATGAACGAGAGCCCCCTCGATGCCTTCGGCAGGCAGCTCGGCAGTTTGAGCTCCCTGCCGGCCTTCGTCAGCGGGTCGCTTCCGGAGTATCAGAACCTGCTCGGCCGGGTGGCCAAGGACTTGGAGCGTTGTGAGCGCGAGAGCAGCTTCTGGTTGAGCTATCGCTCGGCAGTGGCCGCGCGGCGTGACGGCAACTCGCTGGTCGATGCGAAGAACTGGGTTGAGATCAAGGCTTCGTCAGGTCTCGCCAGCGGCGCACTCCGGCGGCTCTTCGATCGACCGCTCGATGAGGCCGAGTCCTACGTACGCAGCGACAATCTCGCCCAGCGGCAGTGGAACGACCTGCGCGCCATCTATGGTCAGGTTGCGACCAAGTTCCCCTTCTCGAGCAGTGACCTGGCCGATCCGGCCGACGTCGCGGATTTTGTCGGTCTTCTCGGCAGGGAGACGGGTGCCGTGCGGCGCTTCGAGTCGGCTTCGGGCAGTACCTCGCTCGGGCCGCGGACACGTGCCTGGATGGCGCGGGCCGGGGCCCTGTCTCGGGCGCTCTTCGCTGATGGCTCTGATGATCCCCGGCCGGTCAAGCTACGTTTCACTGTCGAAGCTGCGGGTTTCGAGCCGAAGGATCTCGCGAAGAAAATCCGCGTTGACGAGGTTCAACTTTATCTGGGAGAGGGACTCGATCTGCACTGGAAGGAGGGTGATCCTCCTCGCAAAACTTTCGACCTACCCCTGATTGGCGAAGAGGCGAGCGGCTACAGCTTCGCGGGGGCAACCCCCTCGCGGCGCAAGGGATTGGTCGGTCGACTGCTCGGTGCCAACTGGGAGGACGGCAAGGTGCAGCAGGCGGCGACGAGCGAGGGGGCGTGGGCACCTCTGCGTTTGGTTGTTACGGGACTACAGGATGCTCCGTTGGACCGCGCGCGTCGCGAGGCGCGTCTCGTTTATCCACTGGCGATCCCTCTGCGTAAGAAGACAGCTCGAGTGCTCTTGACCTTCCAGGTCGAAGGTGACGCGCTGGGTGAACTCGTCACCCTCGTCCGCTCCGGCCTCGAGGCACCACCTGCGTCGATGGGAGACTAGGTCGTGACTGCGCACGATCTCCCGCTCGGCTGTTTCGGCAAGCTCCCTTTCTGGCCGGAGTACCTCGAGTTCGGTGTCTCCTATGCGACGTCGCGCGCACTCAAAGCCTTTCTGCTCGCGGGCCGCTCGGAGCTTGAGGGTCGGGAAGAAGTGCCGGCGAATTCGCGGGTGGTTCAAGGCATACGTTTCGTCATTGCGCTTCCCGCTTCCGTCGAGCTTCTTGTCGGCTATTTGCGGCCGAGTACGGATCTCGGTGGGTTGCGACGCTTTCCTTTCGCTGTCTTCGTTCACCTGCCGCGTCGCAGCTACGGGCGGCATTTCCGCTTGCTTCCCACGGGCCTTGACGGGGTATGGAACTTGCTTGAGGACGCGTGGTCGTCGGTGGCGGAGCTGGCGAGCGAAGCAGGTTTTCGCGAGGCGATCGCCGCGACCCGCGTCCCGATGCCTCGCTCTCCCGGCGAGGCGCGCGCCATTTACGAGGCGGCGCTTGATCGGGATATGGAGGGTCTGTTCGCGGGACATGTGGGGGCTCGTGTCGATGGGCTTCCCGGAGGGTTGCGAGAGCTGATCAGTCGTCTCAAGAGCGCCAAAGGGGCGGCTCAGCTGACGGTCGAGCTTCCCGTGTCAGCGGGGATCGAGGAGGCTACGGCGGACACTTCAGTTTGGCTTGACTTGCTGGGCCGTCAATTTTGGCGGATGCGGATCGAGCCAAGTTTCTTTCTCGATGCGCGTCCGCAGTGCCCAGGCCGGGGGTTGATCTTGCGCTTCGGAGAGCTCGAGCCCAGGGATTTTCCCCTGCTCTTCGGGTTGCGAGATGAGGCGGACGGCGTCCTTCGGCCAGCCGAGGCGCCGCCGGCCGCTGGCACGACGCCGCCCGCGGGAACGCGACGAAATCTGGTCTCGTGGAGGATCGGTGGCTAAGTTATTTTCAGTGCGTTGTAATGTCTCCGAAGCGGGCTCGCTAAGTGGTTGATTCCGTGGACGGTTTCTGCGAAGCTGCATCGGTGGGGTTCGGCGCTGGCCAAAGCCGTGTGGTGGCGTTCGGGATGGGACGCGAGGGAGGCCCAGTGCGGCCCCAGGAGAAGGCATGAGCGTGGTTGATGTGGACGGCTGGGCGGCGCCTCTGTCCGAGGATGCGCCCTGTGGGGAAGATCTCGAATACGATCCACTCTTCGTCGAGATGGAGCATGCGGCGCAGGGCCGCGCGGCGCAAGAGATGGGAGACGTCGCGACGGAGGCCGAGGATCCCGACTGGCGGGCGGTCCGCAAAGCCTGCGAGCAACTCTTCTCTCGCACCCGGGACCTGCGCGTCACTATCTACCTGGCGCGGGCCTTGTTACACACCGAAGGCTGGACCGGCTTTGCCGATGCGCTCGATCTATTGCGTCGTCTCGTCGTCGATCATTGGGACGCTGTTCATCCGGAGTTGGACCATGAAGATAACGACGATGCCACGATGCGGCTCAATACCTTGCTCAATCTCTGCGATCGTCAGGCGTTACTGCGCTCGGTACGCCTGACTCCTATCGTCTCGTCCCGAGGGCTCGGTCGCTTCTGCCTGCGGGATATCGACCTGGCTAGCGGCCGCTTGGATGCAGCGGAGGGGGGGGGGGGGGCGAACGCCCGACATGGCTGCGATGGGCGGGGGTTTCCCCGATTGCGAGCTCGGTGAGCTGCAGGAGACGGCGGACGCGCTGCGTCTCGCTTTGGAGAGCGTGCACGCTGTCGCATCCGTCGTGAGCGACAAAGTTGGCGCTGCCCAAGCTCCGAACCTCGATGAGCTCGCCGGCGAACTCGGGCGGATCGTCGCTACCCTCGACGAGCGGCTCTCCCGCCGGGGGGCAGGTCCTGGCGAGGGAACCGAGGTCGAGGGAGGTGGTGCCAGTGCCGTGGCCGTGGCAGGGGCGGCAAGGGAGGCTGCCGTGAGCGGAGCCGTCAATAGTCGCGAAGAGGTCATTCGCGTGCTTGATCTGGTGTGCCAGTACTACTCGAGACAGGAGCCCTCAAGCCCGGTTCCTCTTTTGCTTCGGCGCGCCAAACGTTTGGTATCGAAAGATTTTCTGGAGATCTTGCGGGACATGGCTCCGGATGGGGTCTCCCAAGCGGAGATCATTTCCGGAACGAGAGAAGACTGATGCCGCGTGGCGCAGAGAGTCGGATCGATCTCGAGGGCAGCGTGTCCTGGGGTCGCACCTGTGTCGCCGGCGGAATGGAGGAGGTGTCAGTTGGCTAAGAAAAGCAGCCAGAAATTTATCGCGCAGAATCGTGCGCCGCGAGTGCAGATCGAGTACGACGTGGAGCTCTACGGCGCTGAGAAGAAGGTCCAGTTGCCCTTTGTCATGGGCGTGCTGGCTGACTTGTCCGGCAAGCCGGCCGAGGGGCTTCCTGCCGTCGCCGACAGGAAAGCACTGGAGATTGATGTCGATAACTTCGACGATCGTCTCAAGTCGATGAAGCCGCGCGTCGCTTTTCAGGTGCCCAACACGCTGACAGGCGAAGGTAATATGAGCGTCGATATCTCCTTCGAGAGCATGGACGACTTTTCGCCCGCGGCAGTGGCTCGCAAGGTCGATGCGCTCAACAAGCTGCTCGAGGCGCGCACTCAACTGTCCAACCTTCTGACCTACATGGACGGCAAGAGCGGGGCGGAGGAACTGATCACCAAGGCGCTGGCTGATCCTGCCTTGCTGGCGTCTCTCGCGTCGGCGCCCAAGCCGGCGGATGAGGAGTGATGAGCCATGGCTGAGGGTAAGAAGGAAACCAAGGCACAAGCCGAGGAGCAGGTCTTCGAGGCGAGTGAGTTCACGGCTCTGCTTAAGAAGGAGTTCAAGCCAAAGACAGATCGCGCGAAGGAGGCTGTCGAGAACGCCGTCAAGACCCTTGCGTCGCAGGCACTGGCTGAGACGGGACTCATTTCCGATGACGCGATCAAGTCGATTGAAGCGATCATCGCGGAGATCGATCGCAAGCTGACCGAGCAGGTCAACCTGATCCTGCATCACGAAGACTTTCAGCAGCTTGAAGGTGCCTGGCGTGGTTTGCACTACTTGGTTAACAACACCGAAACCGACGAGATGCTCAAAATCCGCGTGATGAACATCTCGAAGAAGGAGCTCTCCAAGACGCTCAAGAAGTTCAAGGGTACGGCCTGGGATCAGAGCCCGATCTTCAAGAAGATCTACGAGGAGGAATATGGGCAGTTTGGCGGAGAGCCCTACGGATGCCTCGTTGGGGATTACTACT